>NZ_JBHWVJ010000019.1:0-97788 GCF_042736725.1 Streptomyces sp. NPDC060028
GGGCGGGGGCGGCGGCCGCCGGGACGGGCTTCGGAAGGGGCTGTGCGGGCCGCTGGGGCGCCGGCTGGGGCCAGGAGGTGGTCACGCCCGACCCCGCCCCGGAGGCGCCCGGAGCGTCCGGCCAGGCCGTCGCCGGCGGGGCGGCCGAGGAGGCGGCCGACGCGGGCGCGGCCGCGCCGACCGGGGACCGGGCCGAGAGGATGCCGACGCCCTGTTGCGCGGGGACCGGGGTACGGGCCAGCGAGATCCCCGCCGCCGGCCGCGCCGCGGGTTCGCTGCCCCACGAGACCCGCTCGTCGCGCGGCCCGCCGAAGCCGGCCTGCTGGGCGGGGTCGGCCTGCCAGGCCGCCATCGGTACGGGCTGCGGGCCGGGTTCCGGCTCGGGCAGCGCCTCGGTCGCCGAGGTCTCGTCCAGGAACACCGGCCCCGTCTCGTCGGCCGCGACGGCGGGGGCACCCGCCCCGGGGACGGCCGGACCGGCGGAGACCGGACCGGGGACGACCGGACCGGGGACGACGGCCGCGGGGCGGCTCGTACCCGGCACCCAGGACGCTCCGTTCCAGTACCGGACGAACCCGGGGATGGACGGGTCGGGGTAGTAGCCCTCGCGGGCCGCGTGCTCGCCGTCACCAGGGGAGGCCGTCAATGTCCCCAACTCCGATCGTGGCTTGAGGCTTGTGCAAGGGAGGACCATAGCCAAGAACCGCCCCCCGACAGGTCCGGTAACGGGAGAATCCAAGCCTTCGGGCGAATGCGCCACGGTGCGGCTTTTTTCGGTCAGCCGACAGAATTCGGCCAATCTCCCGTTCGCTGCGCGAAGTCGCGTCATACCCGGGCACTTCGGCGCTCTCTCCGGGCGTGGGGCGCGATCCCGGCCCCACGCACCGAACCGCACCGAACCGCAGCGAAGTGAGGCCGTCATGCACCACCCCGTCATCGAGCGCGAGCTGGAACTCAAGCTGGTCCTGTCCCCCGAGCGCAGCATCGCCGTCCCCGCCAGGCTCCTGTACCTCACGGACGACCCGTACGCCGTTCACATCACCTTCCACACCGGCTCCAGCACCCCGGTCAACTGGACCTTCGCCCGCGAGCTGCTGGTCGAGGGGGTGTTCCGGCCGTGCGGCCACGGGGACGTCCGGATCTGGCCCACGAAGATCGACAACAGGTCCGTCCTGTGCATGGCGCTCAGCTCCCCCGACGGCGACGCCCTGCTGGAGGCGCCCGCCACGCCCGTGTCCGCGTGGCTGGAGCGCACCCTGCGCGTCGTGCCGCCCGGCACCGAGGCCGAGCGGCTCGGCCTCGACGCGGCGCTGGCCGAGCTGCTCGCCCCGACGCCGGCCGACGACCTGTGGATGCGCGATCCGTGGCCGTCGGACGAGTCGGCCGACGGGGACCAGTGAGGTGACGGCCCCCCGCCCGCCCGCCCGGGGGCGCCGCGTACGGTCAGAAGAGCTTGCCCGGGTTGAGCAGCCCCTCCGGGTCGAAGGCGTGCTTGACGGCGCGCTGCATCTCCAGCCCCACCGGCCCCAGTTCGCGAGCCAGCCACTCCTTCTTCAGCACGCCGACCCCGTGCTCGCCCGTGATGGTCCCGCCCAGCGCCAGCCCGAGCGCCATGATCTCGTCGAAGGACGCGCGGGCCCGCCGGGTCTCGTCCTCGTCGGCCGGGTCGAAGCAGACCACGGGGTGGGTGTTGCCGTCGCCCGCGTGCGCGCAGACCCCGATGAGCAGGTCGTACGTACGGGCGATGGCGGCGGTCCCGTCCAGCATCTCGGCGAGCCGCGAGCGCGGTACGCACACGTCGTCGATCATCGTCGCCGGGCGCAGGGCGTCCAGCGCGGTCAGGGACATCCGGCGCGCCTGGAGCAGCAGTTCGGACTCGGCCTCGTCCTCGGCGGGCACCACCGCGGTGGCCCCGGCGGCCGTGCACAGCTCCCCCACGGCGGCCAGGTCCGCGGAGGCCTGCGGGGTGTCGAAGGCGGCGAGCAGCAGCGCTTCGGTGGTCTCGGGCAGGCCCATCTTGCCCAGCGCGTTGACGGCGCGGACGGTCGTGTGGTCCATCAGCTCCAGCAGCGAGGGCGTCAGCCCGGCCTCCATGACGGCGCAGACGGCCGCGCAGGCGGCCGCGGCCGAGGGGAACTCGGCGGCCAGCGCGAGCTGCCGGGGCGGGGCGGGCCGCAGCGCGAGGACGGCCTGGACGACGACGCCGAGGCTGCCCTCGGAGCCCACGAAGAGCCGGGTGAGGTCGTACCCGGCGACGCCCTTGGCGGTGCGCCGGCCGGTACGCAGCAGCCGCCCGTCGGCGAGGACCACGTCGAGGCCGAGCACGTACTCGGCGGTGACCCCGTACTTGACGCAGCACAGCCCGCCGGAGGCGGTGCCGATGTTGCCGCCGATCGTGCACTGCTCCCAGCTGGAGGGGTCGGGCGGGTAGTACAGGCCCTGCTCGGCGACGGCCCGCGAGAGCACGGCGTTGACGACGCCCGGTTCGACGACGGCGATCCGGTCGACGGTGTTGATCTCCAGGATCCGGTCCATCTTGACCAGGGACAGCACGATGCAGCCGTCGGAGGCGTTGGCGGCGCCCGACAGGCCCGTACGGGCGCCCTGCGGGACCACGGGGACCCGTAGCGCGTGGGCGGTGCGCAGGACGTGCTGCACCTGCTCGACCGTACGGGGCAGGACCACGACGGCCGGGGTGCCGGCGGCGCAGAAGCCGGCCATGTCGGTGGCGTAGGAGGCGGTCACCTGCGGGTCGGTGAGGAGGGCCTCGGACGGGAGTCCTTCGCGGAGCCGCGCCGTGAGCCGTGCGATGTGCTGGGCGGTGAGCTGCGCGATGGGCTGGGCGATGGGCTGGGCGGACGGCTGTGCGGAGGGAGCGTCATCCATGGGGCCAGCGTGGCAGCCGGGGCCATCGGTGTGAACACGGCCGCGACCCTCTTCGGACACCTCGGCGAACTCTTCATATTGACGCACAGTGACCCCATGGACGAGGAATCGCAGCAGCCGGCCCCGCCCGTGACCTTCACAGGGCGCAAAACACTCGTGGCGGCCGCGGTCGCGGTGACCCTGATCGCCGGCGCCCTGTTGATCCGGCCGGCCCGGTCGGACGACGACGCACGGCCTCCGGGGCCCAGCGAGCGGGCCGCGACGGCGGTCGGGATGGGTGCGCCCGCCGCGGCGGTGGACCTGACGGCGCTGGTCGCGGACCGGGAGAAGTGGGTCGCGGGGCACTCGGACGACGACGCGTCGTGGGCGGTGCTCGGGTCGGCGTACCTGGAGCAGGCGCGGCGGACGGCGGACCCGGGCTGGTACCCGAAGGCGGAGAAGGCGCTGAAGCGCTCCCTTGAGCTGCGCCCGGCCGAGAAGGGCAACTTCGACGCGATGACGGGCATGGGCGCGCTGGCCAACGCCCGGCGGGACTACGGGACCGCGCGCAAGTGGGGCGAGCTGGTACGGGCCCAGGCGCCGCGGCGGTGGACCGCGTACCCGGTGCTCGTGGACGCGTACACCGGGCTCGGGGACTACAAGGCGGCCGAGAAGGCGATGGAGCGGGTGATGGACCTGCGGCCGGGGCTGGCGGCCTTCATCCGGGCCTCGCAGGTCTACCGGGACCGCGGCTGGCGCGAGGACGCGGCGATGGCCATGGAGCACGCGGCGGGCGCCGCGAAGGCTCCGGCGGAGAAGGCGTACGTGCTGTTCCGGCTCGGGGAGCTGGCCTGGGAGCGCGGCGAGACGGCTGAGGCGCTGCGGCACTACGAGGGCGCGCTGCGGGCCGATCCGGCGCAGGCGGAGGCGCTGGGCGGCCGGGCCCGGGCGCTGGCCGCGCTGGGGCGGGGCGGCGAGGCGGTGCGGGACTACCGGCTGGCGCTGGGGCGCACTCCGGTGCCGCAGCTGGCCCTGGAGCTGGGCGAGCTGCTGGAGTCGCTGGGGCGGGGGGAGGAGGCGAAGGTCCCGTACGACGCGCTGAGCGTGCTGGCCGCGCGGGGCGGTACGAACGGGGTGAACGAGGACGTGGTCCTCGGCCTGTACGAGGCGGACCACACGGATCCGGCGGCGGCCGTGCGGCGCCTGTCGGCGGAGTGGTCGCGGCACAAGAGCGCGCAGGTGGCGGACGCGCTGGGGTGGGCGCTGCACAAGTCGGGCGACGACGCGGCGGCGCTGGAGTACGCGAAGAAGGCGACCGAACTGGGGCTGCGGCTCGCGGACTTCTCCTACCACCGGGCGGTGATCGAGCGGGGCCTGGGCGACGAGGCGGCGGCGCGGCGCCACCTTCAGGAGACGATGCGGACGAACCCGGGCTTCTCGCCGGTGCGGTCGCGGGCGGCGAAGGCCGCCCTGGCGGCGATCGGCCAGCCGGCGGCGGGGGGTCCGGAGAACATGCAGCCGGTCACTCCGTGGGTGGCGCCGGATCTCCCGACGGCGAGCCCGAAGCCGAAGCCGTCCCCGGCGGGGCGCTGACCGGCGGGGCGCTGACCGGCGGGCTCCGCCCGGACCCGCGCGTCAAACGCCGGCGGGGCTGGATTGCCCTCCGGGCGATCCAGCCCCGCCGCGCGGCATTCCTTACAAGTTGCCCCGCTTTTCCTGCTCGCGCTCGATCGCTTCGAACAGCGCCTTGAAATTGCCCTTGCCGAAGCCCATCGACCCGTGCCGCTCGATCATCTCGAAGAAGACCGTCGGCCGGTCCTGCACCGGCTTCGTGAAGATCTGCAGCAGGTAGCCGTCCTCGTCGCGGTCGACGAGGATCTTCAGCTCGCGCAGGGTCTCGACCGGCACCCGCGTCTCGCCGGCCCACTCGCCGAGCGTGTCGTAGTACGAGTCCGGGGTGTCCAGGAACGTGACGCCCGCGGCCCGCATGGCCCGTACCGAGGCGACGATGTCGTTCGTGGCCAGCGCGATGTGCTGGACGCCCGCGCCGCCGTAGAACTCCAGGTACTCGTCGATCTGCGACTTCTTCTTCGCGATCGCCGGCTCGTTGATCGGGAACTTCACCTTCAGGGTGCCGTCCGCGACGACCTTGGACATCAGCGCCGAGTACTCGGTCGCGATGTCGTCGCCCACGAACTCCTTCATGTTCGTGAAGCCCATGACCTTGTTGTAGAAGGCGACCCACTCGTTCATCCGGCCGAGCTCGACGTTGCCCACACAGTGGTCGATGGCCTGGAAGGTGCGCTTGGCCGGGGGCTCGACCATCGGGTCCACGGCGACGAAGCCGGGCAGGTAGGGGCCGGTGTAGTCGCGGCGCTCGACCAGCGTGTGGCGGGTCTGGCCGTAGGTGGCGATGGCGGCCAGCACGACCGTGCCGTGCTCGTCCTTGACCTCGTACGGCTCGTCCAGGCCGCGCGCGCCGTGCTCCACGGCGTACGCGTAGGCCGCCCGCGCGTCCGGGACCTCGATCGCGAGGTCGATGACGCCGTCGCCGTGTTCGGCGACGTGCTCGGCGAGGAAGCGGCCGCGGTCGGTCGCCACCTTGATGACGGAGGTCAGCACGAAGCGCGCGGAGCCGTTGGTCAGGACGTAGCTCGCCGTCTCGCGGCTGCCGTTCTCCGGTCCGGAGTACGCGACGAGCTTCATGCCGAAGGCGGTCGAGTAGTAGTGCGCGGCCTGTTTGGCGTTGCCCACGGCGAAGACGACCGCGTCCATGCCCTTCACCGGGAAGGGGTCGGCCTCACGCGCGGTGTGCGGGGTGGTTTCGAGGTTCGCCAGAGACTCAGTCATGAGCGCAGAGTCCCGCCGATCCACAAGCTGCGCAATAGTTTCCATTTCTGCTGTACAGACTGCCCAGAGTCCCCGCAGGATGGCTGAAACATCTGTGCACTATGACCACCCCCGAGCCCGGGAGGCACCCGTGGGCATCGACGACCTCGACGGTCGGCTCATCGTTCTCCTCGCGCGCGAGCCGCGGATCGGCGTCCTGGAGGCCTCGCGCCGCCTCGGGGTGGCCCGCGGCACCGTGCAGGCCCGGCTCGACCGGCTTCAGTCGAATGGAGTCATCCGCGGATTCGGTCCGCAGGTCGATCCGGCCGCCCTGGGATATCCGGTGACCGCCTTCGCCACGCTGGAGATCAAGCAGGGCCAAGGGGCCGACGTACGGGCCCACTTGGACGGGGTGCCGGAGGTGCTGGAGCTGCACACCACCACCGGGCACGGGGACATGCTGTGCCGGCTCGTGGCGCGGTCCAACGCGGACCTCCAGCGGGTCATCGACCGTGTTGTCGGGTTTGATGGCATTGTGCGGGCTTCGACAGCCATTGTCATGGAGAATCCCGTACCCTTGCGGATCATCCCACTGGTCGAACAAGCGGCCGAGGACGACAGCCGCTGATCGAAGGCGGCCCGGCACAGGACGAGGTGACCAGGCGTGAGTTTCTGGACGTACCTGTCCTACCGCCACCAGCAGCTCCTCACCGATGCCTACCAGCACGCCAGCGTCGTCTTCCAGTGCATGGTGATCGCGACCCTGCTCGGCATCGCCATCGGCCTCCTCACCTACCGCAGCGCCTGGGGCGGGAACCTCGCCATCACCTCCACCTCCACGGTGCTGACCATCCCCTCCCTCGCCCTGATCGGCCTGCTGATCCCGCTGGTCGGGCTCGGCGTCCCTCCGACCGTGATCACCCTGACCCTGTACGGACTGCTGCCCGTGGTGCGCAACTCCATCGTGGGCCTGCGCGGAGTGGACCCGGCGCTGGTCGACGCGGCCAAGGGCATCGGG
Organism: Streptomyces sp. NPDC060028; assembly: GCF_042736725.1. NCBI lineage: Bacteria > Bacillati > Actinomycetota > Actinomycetes > Kitasatosporales > Streptomycetaceae > Streptomyces > Streptomyces sp. NPDC060028. The sequence continues at coordinate 6,713 of NZ_JBHWVJ010000019.1, forward strand.
ATGTCCCGCACCGCCCGGCTGCTCAAGGTGGAGCTGCCACTGGCCTGGCCTCCGATCCTGACCGGCATCCGGGTCGCCACGCAGATGCTGATGGGCATCGCCGCCATCGCCGCGTACGCCTCCGGGCCGGGCCTGGGCAACGAGATCTTCCGCGGGATCGCCTCGCTCGGCAGCGCCAACGCCCTCAACCAGGTCCTGGCGGGCACGCTCGGCATCGTCATCCTCGCCCTGCTCTTCGACGCCGCGTACGTCCTGCTCGGCCGTCTCACCATCCCGAGGGGAATCCGTGTCTGAGCCCGCCAGCGCCGACGGCCCGGGGAGCACCTCCGGCGCGACCATCCAGCTGGAGAACCTCACCAAGCGCTACCCCGGCAACCCCAACCCCTCCGTCGACAACGTCTCGATGGAGATCAAGGCGGGCGAGACGGTGGTCTTCGTCGGCCCCTCCGGCTGCGGCAAGTCCACCACCCTGAAGATGATCAACCGGCTGATCGAGCCCAGCTCCGGCCGGATCCGCATCGGCGACGAGGACGTCACCGACATGGACCCGGTCAAGCTGCGCCGCAAGATCGGGTACGCGATCCAGTCCTCCGGGCTCTTCCCGCACATGACGGTCGCCGAGAACATCGCGCTGGTCCCGAAGATGACCGGCTGGTCGAAGTCGCGGGTCAAGGACCGGGTGGAGGAGATGCTCGACCTGGTCGGGCTGGACCCGCGCGAGTTCCACGGCCGCTACCCGCGCCAGCTCTCCGGCGGCCAGCAGCAGCGCGTCGGGGTGGCCCGGGCGCTGGCGGCCGACCCGCCCGTGCTGCTGATGGACGAACCCTTCGGCGCCGTGGACCCGATCACCCGCGACCACCTCCAGGACGAGCTGATCCGGCTCCAGCACGAGCTGCACAAGACGATCGTCTTCGTCACCCACGACTTCGACGAGGCCATCAAGCTCGGCGACCGCATCGCGGTGCTGCGCGAGCGTTCGCACATCGCGCAGTTCGACACCCCCGAGGCGATCCTCACCAACCCGACCGACGACTTCGTCTCCGGCTTCGTCGGCGCGGGCGCCGCCCTCAAGCGCCTCAACCTCACCCGGGTACGGGACGTGGGGATCGCCGACTTCCCGACCGTGTCGGTGGACGACCCGCTCCAGCAGATCTTCAACACCCTGCGCGGCGGCGCGCACAACGAGCTGCTGATGCTGGACCGGCGCGGCCGCCCGTACAAGTGGCTGCGCCGCGGCGACCTGATGCGCGCCAAGGGCTCCCTGGCCCGGGCCGGACAGCTCGTACACGACACGGTGACCCGGGACGCGACCCTGCACGACGCCCTGGAGGCCGTCCTCACCGACAGCGGCGGCCGCGTCGCGGTGACCGGACGGCGCGGCGAGTACATCGGCGTCGTGGACATGGAGACCCTCATGAACTCCGTGCACGAGATGCTGGAGGCGGACCGGCTGACGGCCGCCGAGCACCAGCACGACCTGGAGGAACTGCGCCACCACCGCACCGAACAGGAGCTGGAGGGCGGTGCGGACAGCCCATGAACACCAGGAACCCCGCCACCCCCGAGCGCCCGCCCGGCGAGCACGAGGTCAAAGGGCACGCCTTCAGGGACCTCACCTTCCGGGACGATCAGCTGGTCGAGGCCGAGGAGGCGCCGGCGCCCACCCCGCCCCCGTCCAGGATCACCTGGCGCAAGCTGGTCGTCCTGCCCGCCGTCCTGGCGCTGGTGCTGCTGGCCACGTACCTGTGGATCGAGAACATCACCCTCGACTCGGTCGCCGAGAACTCCCTCGCGGGCGGCATCGTGCGGCTGCGGCTGTGGCAGCACGTGCAGCTCACCGCCATCTCCACCTTCTGGGTGCTGGTCATCGCGATCCCGCTGGGCATCGCCCTGACCCGCGGGGCGATGCGCCGGGCCGCCCCACTGGTGACCGCGATCGCCAACATCGGCCAGGCCACGCCCGCCATCGGCCTGCTGGCCCTGCTCGTCATCTGGCTCGGCATCGGCCCGTCGACCGCGATCATCGGCATGGTCGCGTACGCCGTACTGCCCGTGCTGTCCAACACGGTCGCGGGGCTGCGCGCCATCGACCCGCAGCTCGTGGAGGCCGCGCGCGGGATCGGGATGTCCTCGACGGGGAGGCTGCGCAAGGTGGAACTCCCGCTGGCCGTACCGCTGATCCTGGCGGGCGTCCGCACGGCCCTGATCCTCAACGTCGGCACCGCGACCCTGGCCACCTTCGGCGGGGGCGGGGGGCTGGGCGACCTGATCACCTCCGGGATCCAGACGCAGCGGATGCCGGTGCTGGTGCTGGGCTCGGTGCTGACGGTGGCGCTGGCCCTGTTCGTGGACTGGCTGGCCTCGCTGGCGGAGACGGTCCTGACGCCGCGCGGGCTGGAGGCGTAGATGCATACCCACCTTCTGCGGGCGGCCGCGGCGCTCGCGAGCTCGGCGGCGGTACTGGCCCTCGCGGGCTGCGGGCTCAAGAGCGGGTCCCCGCTGGTGGACGAGGTCGTACCGGGCTCGGTCGGCCGGGGGCAGCCCCTCAAGGGGGCCTCGCTCACGGTCACCTCGAAGAACTTCAGCGAGAACATCGTGCTCGGCCAGATGATCGGGCTGATCTTCAAGGCCGCCGGCGCGGAAGTCCTCGACCGCACCAACCTGCCCGGCTCGATCAGCTCGCGCGAGGCGATCGTGCGGGGCGACGCGGACGCCATGTACGAGTACACGGGCACGGCCTGGATCACCTACCAGGGCAACGCGGAGCCGATCGACGACCCGCACAAGCAGTGGGAGGCGGTACGGGAGGGAGACAGGGGAAACGGGGTCGCCTGGCTGCCGCAGTCCACCCTCAACAACACCTACACGCTCGCGATCAGCAAGAAGAACAACGCGAAGTACGGGCTGAAGACCATGTCGGACGTGGCGAAGCTGGCGCGGGAGGACCCGTCGGCGGTGACGCTCTGCGTGGAGAACGAGTTCGCCTCGCGCGAGGACGGGCTGCCGGGCATGGAGAAGGCGTACGGGATGAAGATCCCGCCGGGCAACGTCAAGAAGATGGACGCCGGGATCATCTACACCCAGGTGTCGAAGTCCGACTCCTGCCTGCTGGGCGAGGCGTTCACCACGGACGGCCGGATCAAGGCCATGGACCTGGACACCCTCGCGGACGACCGGCACTTCTTCCCCAACTACAACGCGGCGCCGGAGATCAACGCGAAGACGCTGGCGAAGTACCCGGTGATCGCGCAGCTGCTGGACCCGCTGACGAAGCGGCTCACGACCGACGTGGCGCGGCAGCTCAACGCCAAGGTGGACGTGGACGGGCAGGATCCGCACGAGGTGGCGAAGGAGTGGCTGATCAGGGAGGGGTTCATCAAGGAGGGCTGATTTCAAAGAAGCCGTTCCCAAGGAGCCATTCCAAAGAAGTCGTTGCAAAGAAACCCTTGCAGAGAAGTCTTTGCAAGCCTACTGTCGAGGCATGCCCGAAGAACCGGAAGCCCCGCAACCCCAGGTCCGCATGCTCGACGCCCGTTCCCTGCGCGGCCTCGCCCACCCGCTGCGCATCCGCATGCTGGCGACGCTGCGCCACGACGGCCCGGCCACCGCGTCCCAACTGGCCGAGCGCCTCGGGGAGTCCAGCGGGTCCACCAGCTACCACCTGCGCCAGCTCGCCGCCCACGGGTTCGTCGAGGACGCACCCGGGCACGGCAAGGGCCGCGAGCGGTGGTGGCAGGCGGCGCACGACGGCACCGCCTTCGACGAGAAGCTGATCTACGACGAGGACCCGGCCACGCGCGGCGCGGCGGACCTCTTCCTGCATGAGATCGCGACCATCCACACACAGGAGCTGAGCACCTGGCTGGGCAACGCCCACAGCTGGTCCCAGGAGTGGCGGCGCGGCTCGGACATCAGCGACTTCACGCTGCACCTGACGGCCGCACAGAGCCTCGAACTCATCCGCGAGCTGCACGACGTGATCAACAGGTACCGGGACCTGCCGCCCGCGGAAGGCACGAAGTCCGTCCGCGTCCACACCCACGCCTTCCCCCGCACCAGCGAGTAGAAGCAGAAGCAAGGAGTCCTGCCGTGCACGCCTTCACCCATGCCCGCACGCACGCCGCCCGCACCGCGGAACTCGCCGCCGAGGCAGCCGCCTGGCACCTCGCGCACGAGACCGCCCCCCTCACCCCCGCCCTGCGCGACCGGCTCGGCGAAGCCCTGGTCGCCGCCGGCATCCGCCTGATGCAGCCGGCCCACGTCCACGCCCGGATCCAGCAGCGCGCCGCATGAGCAGGCGGCCCTTCACGGCGGTCCTGGCCGCCAACACCATTTCCATAGCCGGGAGTTCACTGACCCTCATCGGCGTCCCCTGGTTCGTGCTCCAGACCACGGGCAGCGCCGGACGGGCCGGGATCGTCGCCTTCTGCGCCACCCTGCCCGTCGTCGTGGCCGCGCTCGTCGGCGGACCGGTCATCGACCGGATCGGCCGCCGCCGGGTCTCGGCAGCCTCCGACCTGATCTGCGGCCTCGCCGTCGCCGCGATCCCGCTGCTGCACTACGCGGGCGTGCTGGAGTTCTGGATGCTGTGTGCGCTGATGGCCGCCGGCGGCCTCGTGCACACCCCGGGCCTGACCGCCCGCTACGTCCTGCTGCCCGACCTCGCCGAACACGCCGGCACCACCGTCGCCCGGGCCGCGAGCCTGTACGACGCGGTCTCGCGCGGAGCCCGCATGATCGGGGCCGCGCTGGCCGGCGTACTCATCGCGGCCTTCGGCTCCGAGGCGGTGCTGCTGGTGGACGCGGCCACCTTCGGGGCGTCGGCGCTGCTGGTCACCGCGTTCCTGCGCGGGGTGCCCGCCGCCGAGCCCCAACGGGCGGCCGGGAAGGTGTCGTTCGCCGGGTACCGGGCCGAACTGGCCGAGGGCTGGGGCTTCCTCACCCGGCAGCGGCTGCTGCTCGGCATCACGCTGATGGTGATGGTGACCAACGGCCTGGACCAGGGCTGGTCCTCGGTCCTGCTGCCCGTCCACGGCCGGGAGGACCTCGGCGGGGCCACCGCCCTGGGGCTGATGATCTCGCTGTTCGGCGGCTTCGCGCTGCTGGGGGCCCTGCTCTACGGGGCGTGGGGCGAGCGGCTGCCCCGCAGAACGGTCTTCGCGGTGGCCTTCCTGGTGTGCGGGGCCCCGCGCTTCGCCGTGGCCGCCTTCACGGACACGGCGCTGCCGCTGGCCGTCACCATGGCGCTGGCCGGGCTCGGCGCGGGCGTGCTCAACCCGGTCCTGACCACCGTGGTCTACGAGCGGGTACCGGACGCCCTGCGCAGCCGCGTCTCCGGCGTGAGCACCGCGGGCAGCGAGCTGACCATGCCGCTGGGCGGGCTCGCGGCGGGCCTGCTGGTGGACGGGTTCGGGGCGCGCTGGGCGCTGCTGGCCTTCGGCGGCGCGTACCTGCTGGCCACGCTCTCGCCGCTGGTCTTCCCGGCCTGGCGCTCGATGGAGGCCCGGTCGGCCGCGGCGCCGGTCAGCAGGACGGAACCGGCTCGCCCTTGTCCAGCGCCCGAAGGGCGTTCACCGCGCCCGACAGCGTCGTGACGGGGATCAGCCGCAGGCCCTCGGGGAGTTCGGACTGCGCGTCCGAGCACTCCGCCTGCGGTACGAGGAACACGCTCGCCCCGTCGCGCTGAGCGGCCTGGGTCTTCAGGGCCACGCCGCCGACCGCGCCGACCGCGCCGTCCGCGGTGATGGTGCCCGTACCGGCGATGGTGCGGCCGCCGGTGAGGTCCCCGCCGCTGCCGTTGCCGTCGAGCTTGTCGACGATGCCGAGGGAGAAGAGGAGCCCGGCACTCGGGCCGCCGACGTCGGCGAGGTTGAGCTCGACCTTGACGTCCTTCGGGTTCTTGTGGAGGTAGCCGAGCGCGGCGTCGGCGGCCGCCGACTGGGACTTGGTCATCTCCTCCAGGTTGTGCTCCTCGATCTCCTCGTCACTGCCGCCCGAGGGGTACACGGCCTCGCGGGGCATCACGGCCCGGGTCGTGTCGAACCACTTGCCGACCAGTTCGCTCAGGCGGACGGAGGTGGAGGGGCCGGTGGCCTGGATCGTGGTCATCCGCAGCTGGCCGCCGGTCGACCGGGAGGGCGCGCCGCTGACGACGATGACCTGCTTGCCGTCCCGCGAGCCCAGCACGTCGGCCGTGAGCCCCGGCTGGGCGATCACGAAGGGCAGCGGCGCGAAGGCCGTGACGGCGAACAGCCCGAGCACGGGAACGGCGCAGACGGCCAGTGCGGTGGGACGCGGCAGACGCGTGAGACGAGAGAGCACCCGGCCAATCTATCGGGCCGGGCCTCCCCCGGCCCCGCGGGGCAAAATCAGCCCCGCCGGCGTTTGAGGCGCGGGGGGTCCGGGGGCGGAGCCCCCGGCAGCGCACCCCCACCGGGAGGGCACCGCCGAGCCCGCGGCTAGCGCAACGCGTCGGCGACCTCGCGCGCCGCGTCCACGACCCGCGGCCCCACCCGCTCCGGCACCGCGTCGGCCAGCATGACGACGCCGACGCTGCCCTCCAGCCCGGTGATGCCCACGAGCGGCGCGGCGGCGCCACTGGCGCCCGCCTCGAGCTCCCCGTGGGTGAGCGTGTACCCGGGCTCGATCAGCGCGCCCGACCGCGCGGCCAGGATCGCCCGCCCCGCGGCTCCGCGGTCCAGCGGGTGGCGGAAGCCGGCCCGGTAGGCCACGTGGTAGTCCGTCCAGGTCGGCTCCACGACCGCCACGGCGAGCGCCTCGGTGCCGTCCACGAGGGTCAAGTGCGCGGTGGCGCCTATGTCCTCGGCGAGGGAGCGCAGCGCCGGCAGGGCCGCCTCGCGGACCAGCGGGTGCACCTGGCGGCCCAGGCGCAGCACTCCGAGCCCGACGCGGGCGCGGCCGCCGAGGTCCCGGCGGACCAGGGCGTGCTGTTCGAGGGTGGCCAGCAGACGGTAGACCACGGTGCGGTTCACACCGAGGCGGTTGGAGAGCTCGGTGACGGTCAGACCGTGGTCGGTGTCGGCGAGCAGTTTGAGGACTCTGAGCCCTCTGTCGAGAGTCTGGGAGGTTTCCGCGGTCACGACGCCTCTCCCTCTTTCGGTGAGCGGCGGTGACTCTCTGAGTGGAACGCCGCCGGTCCCTCGGCGGCGCACGGAGAGGCCGCCGGTAGCGGCCATGGCACCGGCTGCGCTCCCGCGGCGGCGCTGCCACGGTGCGTTCAATGCGGGGACATTAGCGAGCGGGTCCGCTCAGCGGAAGGGCTCGTCCAGAATCCGGGCGCCTACTACCGGTTTATGCAGGTTCGGATCTCCCCGCCAGGTCAATTCGTGACCTCCCCGGTCCCGTGACCCCCTCACGCCACCTCTACGCTGATCATGTTCAAAAACAGGGGGCGGCCATCCGGGAGGGGCGCAGTCGTGCGCACGGGTGCCGCCGCACGGAGGGGAAGCAGTTCAGTGAAGCTCAACAAGCGGATGACCATCGTGGCAGCGGCCGCAGTGCTCGGACCGACGGTCCTCGCCGCGACCCCGGCGATGGCCGACGAGGCCAAGAACACGGCGGTCACCACGCCGGACTCGGAGCCGAAGGGGGACGCGGCGTCCGAGGACGCCTACACGGGGCCGGTGCTGTCGGTCGACGGCCTCCCGAAGGACGGGTTCGCGGCCGGGGGCGAGTGGACCGAGCTCGGCCTGCACGTGGACAACACCGGCAAGGCGCAGTTGTCGAACTACCACCTCGATCTGTTGGTCTCCGGCACCGACCGCCCTATCAAGGGCGCCCACATCGAGGTCGAGCGCCGCGTCGCAGGCGTGTGGCAGCCCGTCCCGCGGGAGACGGGCCCCGGCCCGCAGACCGCGTGGCTGGACCTGGCCGGCGTCTCCGTCCGGCAGGACAAGGCCCTCGACATCCCGCTGCGGATGCGGGTGGCCGCGGACGCGGCAGCCGTCCCGATCCGCATCGAGTTCCTCGGTACCGACCACACGTCCGTCGACTCCCGCACCGCGCGCTACGAGTCGAAGATCACGCGGGCCGGCGGCCGGCAGGATGCCGAGGGGCCGAAGCTCCGCCTCGACGGGCTGCCCCAGGGGGGCTTTCGGGCCGGCGCCGCCACCTGGCGCACGCTCACGCTGAAGGTGGACAACACCGGGCGCGCGGGGACCGGCGAGTACCGCGTCGGCGTGGACCTCGTCCCGCAGGCGGCGCAGGACATCCGGGCCGGTCAGGTCGAGGTGGAGTTCCTCGCCACCACCGCCGACGGCCAGTCCTACTGGCACCCCGTGGAGGTCGTCGAGGAGGACGGCAAGCTCCAGATCTTCACCTATGGGGGCGAGTACGCCGCCGGCGAGCAGCGGGACCTGGTCTTCCAGGTCCGGTTCGCGGGAGACACCCCCCGTACCTCCTTCAGCCTGAACGTCGTGGGCGCCGGCGATCCGCACCACGGCGGCGCCGTCTCCGACATGGCCACCTACTACTCGGGGATCATCGGCGCGACCGAGGCCGCCCACGTCCAGGGTCCGCGGATGACCTTCGAGGGAACTCCCGACGCGGGCTTCCAGGCCGGAGCGGACTGGCAGAACCTCACGCTGCACCTCGACAACACCGGGCGCGGCGCCGTCGACGACTTCCTGCTGGCCACCCACATGGGCCGCGGCGAAGGCGAGGGCTCGTGGGTCACCACCTCGCAGGTCCAGCTCCAGGCACGCGGCGTGAACGGGTGGCACGACGTCGAACTCGGCGGTTCCGAGGAGGTGATGGGCGGTGACATCGGCCGGCTGTCCCTGAAGGCCGGCGCCAAGACCTCGGTCGACCTCCGCATCCGCTTCACCGCCGACACCGTCCCCGGCTCCTTCAACCTCATGTTCGGCGGATCCGTGCTGAACGAGGCCGCGAACGAGTTCGTCTCGTCCCTCACGGACAACAAGACGACCAAGATCATCGCGGCGGCGGGCACGGACACCGGCGGTCAGACCGGCAACGGCGGCAGCACGGGCAACACCCCGAAGCCCGACGGCGGCGCCGCGACCCCGATCGGCGGCGCCGGCAACCCGCACACCGCCCCCACCACCGGCGGACAGCTCGCCGCCACCGGCACCGACCCGGCCACCACCTGGGCCCTCGGCGGCGCCGCGGTCGCGCTCTCCATGGGCGCCGCCCTGGTCGCCGGCACCGGCCGCCGTCGGCGCCCGACCGCGTGAGGGCGTAACGGCGACGGGGGCCGTGCGGTACGCCGCACGGACCCCGTCCGCGTTCCACCGCACCCCTCGCCGGGAGGCGTCACCGCATGCGGGTGGCCCACTCCTGGACCTTCTTGATCCGCTCGCGCAACTGCCCGGCCGTCGCCTCCGCGCTCGGCGGGCCGCCGCACACGCGGCGCAGCTCGGTGTGGATCACCCCGTGCGGCTTGCCGCTCTGGTGGACGTACGCGCCCACCATCGTGTTCAGCGACTTCCGCAGCTCCAGCAGTTCCTTGTGCGAGACCACCGGCCGCCGGTCGGCCGGCAGCTCCAGCAGGTCGGCCTCCGCGTCCGGCTTGCGCCTGCTGTGCGCGATCTGCCGCGACTGCCGCTTCTGGAGCAGCATCTGGACCTGGTCCGGCTCCAGCAGTCCGGGGATGCCGAGGTAGTCCTGCTCCTCCTCGCTGCCCGGGTGCGCCTGCATGCCGAACTCGGCGCCGTCGTAGAGCACCCGGTCGAAGACGGCGTCGGACTCCAGCGCCTCGAAGGACATCTGCTCGTCCTCGCCGGTGTCCTCGTCCTCCTGCTTGTTCGCCTCGTCCATTTCCTTCTCGGACTCGGCGTACGGGTCTTCCTCGCCCTGCTTCTTCGGCTTGTCGAGCACGTGGTCGCGCTCGACCTCCATCTCGTTCGCGAAGCCGAGCAGGTACGGGATCGTCGGAAGGAACACGGACGCGGTCTCACCGCGTCTGCGCGAGCGCACGAAGCGGCCCACGGCCTGCGCGAAGAACAGCGGGGTCGAGATCGTCGTCGCGTACACGCCCACCGCGAGGCGGGGTACGTCGACGCCCTCCGACACCATGCGGACCGCGACCATCCAGCGGCTGCCGTCCTCGCTGAAGTCGTCGATCCGCTTCGACGCGCCCGTGTCGTCCGACAGGACGACCGTCGGCTTGGTCCCGGTGATCTCCCGGAGCAGCTTGGCGTACGAACGGGCCGAGTCCTGGTCGGAGGCGATGACCAGCCCGCCCGCGTCCGGGATGCCCTTCCTGACCTCGGTCAGCCGCTGGTCGGCGGCGCGCAGCACGTTCGGCATCCAGTCGCCGCGCGCGTCGAGCGCCGTGCGCCAGGCCTGCGAGATGGCGTCCTTGGTCATCGGCTCGCCGAGCCGGGCGGCGATCTCGTCACCGGCCTTGGTGCGCCAGCGCATGTTGCCGCTGTAGGAGAGGAAGATGACCGGCCGCACGACGCCGTCGCCGAGCGCGTTGCCGTAGCCGTAGGTGTAGTCGGCGGAGGACCGCCGGATGCCGTCGTTGCCCTCCTCGTACGCGACGAAGGGGATCGGGTTGGTGTCGGACCGGAAGGGCGTACCGGTCAGGGCCAGGCGCCGGGTCGCCGGGTCGAAGGCCTCCAGGCAGGCCTCGCCCCAGGACTTGGAGTCGCCGGCGTGGTGGATCTCGTCGAGGATCACGAGGGTCTTGCGCTGCTCGCACCGGTTGCGGTGCAGCATCGGCCGTACGCCCACACCCGCGTACGTGACGGCGACCCCGTGGTAGTCCTTGCTCAGCGGGCCCGCCGAGTACTCCGGGTCGAGCCGGATGCCTATCCGGGCGGCCGCTTCCGCCCACTGCTTCTTGAGGTGCTCGGTGGGCGCGACGACGGTCACCTGCTGGACCACGTGGTGGTGCAGCAGCCAGGACGCGAGCGTCAGCGCGAAGGTCGTCTTGCCGGCGCCGGGGGTGGCGACGGCGAGGAAGTCGCGGGGCTGGGTCTCCAGGTACCGGTCCAGCGCACCCTGCTGCCAGGCACGCAGTTTGCTGGCGGTACCCCACGGCGCGCGGCCGGGGAAGGCGGGTGAGAGGTGGTGGGAGGCGGTAGTAGTCACGGTCTCCGGTTCGTCGCTCTCGGCAGTCGTACGTAGGACAACCGGGCCACCTTACCGGCCCGGGCCCGCCCCTCGCGGAGGGACGGGGCCGTGACCTCGGCGCGTGCGGCGAGCGTCACATCTCACCTCACGTGGTGCACGACATGTCACGCAACCGCCCGGCGATCACGGCCACATCGGCTTCGTTGCCGGCCGCCACGTCGATGACCAGGTCGTACGCCGTGTCCTGGTCGGCGTCGGCCAGATCGATGCCGTTGACGGACAGGAAGGTCGCGGCGGCGAGCCAGGCGGTCCGCTTGTTCCCGTCGACCAGGGGGTGGTTCGTCGCGATGCCGTGCAGCAGCGCGGCCGCCTGCTCGTACGGGTCCTCGTAGGCGGGGGTACCGAACATCCGGGCACGCGGCCGGTGCACCGCCGACTCCAGCAGCCCGGGGGCGCGCAGCTCGACGGGCTGGTCCTGGGCCAGGCACGCGCGGCGGGCGAGGTCGAGCACTTCGGCGAGGGTGAGGTGGCGGACCTCGGGCAGAGCGGCCCCGGCTGCGGTGACGGCCCGGGCTGCGGGCCCGGCCCCGGCTGCGGCCCCGGCTCCCGTGGCGCTCACTGGCCGAGCCGCTTCAGCAGTGCGGAGTGCCGCTCGGCCAGCCGCCCGGCGGCTTCCCCGACGCGTTCCCGCTCCGCCCGCACGTGGGCCCGTACGGCCCCCAGCGCGCACTCCTCGGGGGTCCGCCCGGTGGCATCGGCGAGATCGGCGAGCTCCGCGCGCTCGGTGTCGGACAGCCGGATGATCAGCTCGTTCATGGCTGAAGGCTAGTCAGTGCCGTGACCGGACAGGATCGACGGGGGCGTCCAGCCGGGTCGCGACCCAGGCCCCGACCAGGGCCACGCACGCCATCGGCAGGAAGACCACCACGAAGGCCGCGGGGTGCGAGCCACCACCGTCGGCCGCGACCGTGTGCGCGGCCCCCACCGCTCCCCCGCCCAGCGCGGCGAACGCCGCGCCGCCCGCCGCCAGCAGCACGACGTTCGCCAGCGCGTCCGAGATCTGCAGCGCGGCGGAGTTCGCCCCCGCCTCCTGCGGCGCCGACAGCTTGAGCAGCAGCACGCTCGTGGAGCCGATCACCAGACCCATGCCGAGACAGCCGACGGCCCAGGCCACCGCCAGGGTCCACACCGGCACGGACTCGACGAGCACGGCCGGCGCCGCCGCGATGGCCAAGGCCACCATCACCATGCCCGCCACCATCAGCCGCACCCGGTACGGCGCCATCCGCCCCTTCGACTGCACCCACGAGCCGCCCGCCCAGGTGAGCCCGCCCAGCGCGAGGGAGAAGCCGGCCAGCGTCGGGCTCAGCCCCCGCTGGGTCACCAGCATCAGCGGTACGAAGCTCTCCGCGGCGATGAACGACCCCGCCGCCACCCCCCGCAGCAGCACCACGGACGGCAGCCCGCGCCGGGCCAGGTAGGTGCCGCGCGGCAGCAGCCCCAGCACGGCGGGCACCAGCAGGGCCGCGCCCAGGGCGCCGGGCAGCAGCGAGAGCCACCGCAGGTCCTGGGCGGCGTACTGGAGCAGCCCCGCGCCCACCGAGATCCCGAACGCGAGCCGGATCCGCCGCCGGTCGAAGGCCGCCGGCTCGCCGCCGCCCGTGTCCACCGGGCCGGAGGCGGTCCGCCGTATCGCGGGCAGCGCGACGACCAGGGGCACGACGACCAGGGCCGGGATCCCGAGGAACACCCAGCGCCAGCCGAGGTGCTCGGTCACCGTCCCGGAGGCCAGCGGGCCGACGATCGAGGGGACCACCCAGCTCGCGGCGAAGGCCGCCATGATCGCGGGGCGCAGCCGCTCCTCGTAGGCCCGGCTGACCACGACGTACAGGGCGACGATGACCAGCCCGCCGCCGAAGCCCTGCACGGCGCGGCCGAGCACGAAGATCCACATCGTGCCGGCGGTCCCCGCGAGGACCAGCCCGGCGGCGAAGGCCCCGATCCCGACGGTCAGCGGCCGCAACGGCCCCTGCCGGTCGGCCCACTGGCCCGACAGGACCATGCCGAAGAGGCTGGTGGTGAAGTAGGAGGAGAAGGCGAAGGCGTAGAGCCCGATCCCGTCCAGCTCGCGTGCGGCGACGGGCATGGCCGTGCCGACGGCGGTCGCCTCGAAGGCTATGAGGAAGATGACGGAGATGATCCCGATGCTGAGCGTCCGGTACGCGGCACCCAGGATCCCGCCCTCCGGCGGGGGCGGGACCTGTGCGGTTCTCTGGGGCACACGGGGTTCTAGGGCGCTCATCGCCCCAGCGTAAGGTGCGTTCCCCGCCCGCGACCCTGTCAATTCGACGGATCCCGACCAGGCCTCCAGACCTAGGCCGACCCGCCGGGACGGACGGGATCATCCGGCTCGGACTGTGAACGCGGCATGGCAGTCACATTGCGGCCGCCGCAAACCCCTTCCCCGCCGGCCCGGCCCTCCGTACGGTCATACACATCACCACCACACAGCCGTGTGCCCGAGTGGTTGAGGGACTCGCCTGCAAAGCGAGTTACGCCGGTTCGATTCCGGTCACGGCTTCGCGGCGGGCCGCTCAGGGACAGGCGCTCCCCTGAGCGGCTCCCGCCATGCCCACGCCCCGCCCCCGGGCTCCACTACGCCCGTGGCGCAGGCAACTCCTCCGCCCGGCCGGGCAGCCCCCCGGCGTTCACACAGCCGAGCTCCTTGGCGACGGCGAGAGCGGCGGAGTGCGCAAGGATCCGGTAGTCCTTGACCAGGTCGGCCTCCGCGGCCGTGCCCTTGTCCCAGATGTTTCGGAATTCGACGACGACCCGGAGAGGGACCTCCTGAGTGGATCCGACGCGTGTGCTCACGCAGTCGAACTCAAGGTTGTACTGCCGACGCCCGGTCCACACCACCGTGCCCGTGTCGTTCACGCCCGGGAGGTGGTCGGGCAGACCCTCGTTTCTTCCGTGCGGGATGAAGCGCACTTCGCCCGACGGGAAGTAGGAGTCGGCGTCCACCTTCTTGGGCTCACCGGAGAAGGTGCACTTCGGCCTGGGCAGGTCCCGCATCCGCGAGCCGGCACGGTACGCCTCCTCCAACATGTTCGCCGCGGATGGCACATCCGTACGCTCTCGCTCCTCCCTGATCACGAACCGCGAGGATTCGAGGACCCGCTCCAGCGCCCCGCCCGCCTCGGCGCTGAAGAGACCACCCCCGCAGACTTCGGTCGCGGCCAGCACCTTCGTTTCGGGCTCGGGCTCGGGCTCGGCGGCGTCCGGGGCCGGGCCTGCACACCCGGCGCACACCACGCCCAGCGCGATCCCTGCGGCCCAGACCAACACCCTCCGGGTGCTCGGTCTGCCTATCCTCACTTCTTCCCCGTCTCGGCAGCATGGCCCTGCTGCTCCGCACGGGAGTTGCCCGCCTGGTAGCCGATCAGCATGGACTCCTTCAGTTCGACGCCGAGCACACTCGTCTCTTCCACGCCATGACGTCGAGTGAACTCCCGCAGGGGCGCATGGGCACTGTGCTCTCCCGCTTGGTACATCTCCTTGGTGGAGGCGTGTGCCTTCGCCTCCTGATCATCCTTGTGCTTCTCGACCGCCCCGTCCGACCATTCACCAACCACCTGGGAAGCAGCCTTCTCCACCAGTCCGCTGCCCGTATCGACCGCCAGCGGAACCACAATCGCCGCGGCACCAGCCGCGGCAGCCGTGGCGGGCAGGAAGGCGACACCGGCGGCGATGGTCGCCGTGGTGCCGAATTCGACCCAGGCTGCGCGCTGCTCGTGAGCCTTCTCGTACTCCTCGTGCTTCTTCTCGCCCTCGGCCTGAACCTGGGTCGCCCGGGATTCGTCGAGCATCCCCTGGACCTGCGCGGTGGTGAGGATCGCCGATCGGGCCCGGCCCTCGTCCACGTGTCCGTCGCGAAAGCCCTCGGTCTCAAGGACGCTGGTGGCGTAGACGCGTTCGGCCGTGGACACGGTCGCGTACGCATCCGGGTGCTGTCCCAACGCGCTGAGCAGGTTGCGTGCATCCCCCAGCTCGAACTCTGCGTGGGCGGACCCGTCCTTCGGCTCGAAGACGCTCTCGCTTCCCTGGTCGGCAATCGCGCGGTTGACGTCGTCGATGTACCCGGCGGTCATGTTCCCCAGGCTGTCCGCGAGCCTCTCGTGTTCCTTGAGCAGGGCGGCATCGCCGCCGTACTTGGCTACGACCTCCTGCATGATGCTCGCCGAAGTCTCGTCACGCACCAACGTCGGCGCCGGGTCGTCCCAGGCGTGGCCGAGGGTTGCTGACTCCAGGGCGTGGCCCAGGGCGTCCGGCATGTAGGCGCGGGCCTTCGCGTAGTCGTCCGGGTTGGACCCCGCCACGTCGATGGTGGCGGCGTATTTCTCGTGGCCGAAGAAGTCGAGGTAGCTCGTGATCGGCTGCTTCTTCGCGCCCCTGCCCAGGTCGGCCGGGCCGGGCCGCTCCGTACCGTCGTGGTTGTACGCGTGCGGCGGCCGATCGGGGTCGAAGAACTGCTTCGCCGCGTCCGGGCTGTGGCCCAGCGCCTCCAGGAAGCTGACCACCGGGTCGTAGCCGGCGCCGTTGAGGCCGGACGGGTTGAGGGGGCTGCGGCCGTGGCCGTTGAGCTGCCGCGTCTGGTTGAAGAAGTCCGGGTCCTTCGCGTGGAGCTGGGTCGCGTGTTCGGCGATGGGGAGCAGGAACTTCGGGTCGTAGTTCCCGTACCGCATGATGCCGCCGAGCAACTGGTACCCGTACGGCGGGTTCTGGTCGTACCTCGCCAGCGGGATGTGCTGGGTGCCGAGTTTGCGCAGCTCCTGGGCGAAGCTGTCGGGCAGGTGCGGCTCGGTCTTGGAGTTGGTGGCGGTGGCGAGGTTGAGGCCGAGGTTGCGCTGGAGGGCCTGGACGTCCTTGAGGCGCTGCTCGTCGAGTTCGGAGTAGTCGTACGTGTCCGTCGACAGGCGGCCGAAGAACTCCAGCGCGCCCTTGGGGCCGAGCGCCGCGTAGAAGTCGCGGGAGAACTCGGGGACCTTGGCGTTGTCCGCCAGCAGTTCGTTGAGCTCGATGAGCTCGTCGTGGGTGAGGTCGCGTCCCTTCTTCGCCAGGGCGGTGGCGCGGCCGGCCTGTTCGGCGTCGAGGCCGGCGTACTTGGGTGCGCTGAAGTCGTGGTCGTCGGTGACGTTCGCGTGGAGGGCGCGGGCCAGTGACTGGTCGATGTCGTCGCACTCGTCGATGAGCGCGTCGATCCTGGCCTGCCATTTCGGCCGGTTGACCCGGATCAGTTCCTGGTAGTCGGGGTCGTGGCGCGCCGCGTTCTCCTCTTCGTCGGTGAGGAGGGGTGTGGGCGATACGCGCCCTTCGGCGTCGACCCGGAAGCCGGCGGCGGGCGCCTCCTGCTCGGCGATCTTCCGCAGCTTCTCGCGGGAGGATGTGAAGGTGGCGTGGCTCTCGGTGAGGGCCCGGTGGATGCCCTTGGCCTCTTTGGCCGCGTCCTCGAACTCCTTGGCCGTCTTGTCGACGAACTGCCGTGCCACGCCGGCCGTGACCCCGCTCCACTCGGCCTTGGCGGCCTTGGCTTTCATGCCGTTGCGGGCGGCTTCGGCCAGCTCTTCGAGCTTGGTGACGAGCGCCTGCCAGTCGCTGACCGCGGTGTGGAGCTTGGCCACGGGTGCGTTGATCACGTTGTCGTACTTCAGCACCTGCGCTGTGCCCTTACTTGAGAAGCGTGTCGATCTTGGAGGCGGTGAACTCGGCGTGCAGTTCCTTCTCCTCCTTGTGGTGGGAGGAAAGGGAGTAGTTGAGGCCGTTGGAGATGTGCGCGCAGGCGGCGACGAGGGTCTTGACCTGGCTCTCCCACCTGCTGTTGGCCTTGAGCAGGGCCGCCCCGCTGGCGAAGTTCTCCTTGGAGAGCGCGCTCGCGGCCTCGGCGGTGGCGGTGGCTGCGTGCTTGCCGTCGGTGGAGAGCCGCGCGTGGAGCTTGTAGGCCTCGGTGCCGATGGCGCCGATGTGGTCCTGGTTGAGCTCGAGGTCGGCGGGGGCGGTGGGGCTGGTGGGGCCCGTGGCGACGTGGTTGAGGCGCATGGAGGCGGTGGCGGTGGCGGTGGCCCGGGCGGCGGACCATTCCTCGTCGAAGGACATCGCGGGCGGTTCTCCTTGCGTGTCGGGCGCCGTCAGCGGTTCGCGCGCCGGACGGCGGCGGCGGCGGCAACGGCGCCGCCGATCAGCAGGCAGGCGCCGATTCCCAGGGCGAGCCAGGGGAGGGCGCTGCCGTCGTCCTTGTGCGCGACGGGCTGGGGGGTCTTGCTGTCCAACGACGGAGGGGGCGACTTGGCTTCGGCCTCCGCCGCCGCCAGATCCGGCAACGGGTACACGTCGGCCGGGCCGGGGTCCCCGGGGGTGGGCAGCGCGACCCGGGGGCGGACGATGCCGTAGCCGACGTAGTCGTTGCGCTCGACGCCGTCCACGGGCTTGCCGGCGGTGTTCAGGAGCACGCGGAGCACCTGGTTGTTGGTCCAGTCGGGGTGGGCGGACCAGAGCAGTGCCGCGGAGGCGGAGGCGAGGGCGGTGGCGTCGCTCGTGCCGTGGCTTGTGCAGACTCCGGTCTTGCCCGCGCAGGCCGCAAGAATGTCGACGCCAGGGGCTGACATGTCGATCTGGGGACCACGTTGTGACTCCTTGGTCGCAGCACCATCGCGGTCGACAGCACCGATACCCACCACCCCTGGTGTCGCAGCCGGGAAGCGCGGCGCATCGTCGACATCCCCGTCATTTCCGGCCGCCGCAAAGATCAGCTTTCCCTTGGAGAGTGCGTACTCAACGGCTTTGATTCGCGCCGGATCCTCCTTGGATGTGCCCATCGAGATGTTTACGATCTTGGCGTCCGTATCCGCTGCATACCGAATCGCCTCGGTCCAGAAGGGATTACTGGGATCGTCGCCATGCGGAACACGGATCGGAAGGATCTTGGCGTCGGGAGCCAGTCCTAAGGCGCCGTCACCGCTGGAATGCTTGCCCGTGCCCGCGATGATCGCCGCCATGGAGGTGCCGTGATCCTCAAGGTCCGTACGTTCGTCGCCTTCGTTCGAGGTCGCAAAATTCTTACCAACGAGGACCTGACTGTCCAATTCGGCGATGTGTGCAACACCGCTGTCGATCACGGCAACAGTGACACCTTTACCGGTGCTGACCCTCCAGATGTCTTCAGCGTTCATGGCATCCAGATGCCATTGCCGTTCCCGAACGGTCGCGGCGTGGGCCGGGGTCGCAGCAACTCCTGCGAGCAGTAGGCCCACGAGGGCAGAGGTCGCCTTCCGCATGCGCATGCCGTGCGATGTCCGTTCTGTTCAGTCGATCACTGGCGGAACAACACGACGGATGCCCTGCCAGGTCTCTGCGTCCTCGGCCAGATAGTCGGGGCGTTCGCCGCCCTGGGTCCCCTGCCGCCTACCAGGTGTGTTCGCTCCTGCACCGCCGTGTCCCATGGCGCCGGGATTGCCGCGCACAAGCCCCGAGCCGCCCTGTGTGAACGGTCTATCGTCTGCCCCGGGCTGGCGCCCTCCAACGACCCCGCCGGGTTCCATCGCGAGCCGACGACCGGGCGCCGAACCGCTTGGACCTTCATGGATGCCCCCGCCCATCATTCCGCCCATGCCGCGGCCACCGGCCTGCATTGCTTCAGAGCCGATGACGGTACCTCGCGGAATACCCGCACTCGGATCGCCGGTTGCGACGGGGCGGCCGCCGACGATCCCAGTGTCCCGAGAGGGTGTATCGCCCGCTTTGCCACCAGGGGCACTCAATCCCGGAAATACGCCCGCGGAGCCTCCTCCGATGGGTGGCAGCGTCGAAGCGTGGATGGCCGAGCCGGGGATGATTCCCCCGCCGCTGTCGACAGGAACTGCGTCCAGTTGGAGGCTCGCTGGCGGGACTAGGGACTTGTCCTGCAGTGTCCCGACGTCGTCGAGGCCGAGGCCTACAGCACGATGCTTACCAGCTCCGTCGCTCGGCGGAAGCATGGTGTCCGCGGGTGGCTGACGCCCAGACATCCACCCAGGATCGCTCGATGGCGCTCCACCCAAAGCACTGTGCGCAGCGTACTTGGAATCACGCGATGTAATCGCGCCCCCCGTCGGCCCCTCAGAGCGCGAAGCGTCCTGTTGATCGGCGGCGTAGCCCGTGGGCACAAATGATTCCGGCACTGGGGGGAACGTGGGGAATTCTGCTTTGTTCAGTTGTGTTGTCGACTGTTCGTATGCCTCCGCCAGTTTTCTCAGGCCGTCGATCGCGCGCTCGTGGGCGGTCGTCAGTTTTGTGCGGGACTCGTGGGCGATTCGTTGGGCGTCCGGGTCGTTGTGGGCGGCGCGGGCCGCTTCGATGTTCGCCGTGAGGGCCGCCGCCGTTGGCGGGTCGTACGGGGGGACGCCGGCCTCGCCCCTGGTTTCGTACATCACCTGGCCCGCGCGGCTCAGCCAGTCGCCGCTCGTCGCGCTGTACTCGCTCAGGCGCAGTGTCGCGTTGCCCGCCCGGCCGGCCCAGTCGTGGAAGGCCTGGGCGGCTTCGCCCTGCCAGCCTCGGACCTCGTGCCGCTTGAGGGCCTCGCCGATCTCCTTGATCGTGGTCGCGGCCGCCGTCAACTGCGTGGCCCGCGCCGCCACCGTCCCCGGGTCGAGCGCGGCGATCATGTGCCACAGCTGTTCGTGCGAGTACCCCTCGAACCGCGTCACCATCAGAACCGGCCCCCCGCCGTGCTCCCGCGCGCCGGCGCGTCACGGTCCTCGGCGTGGTCCTGCCGCGCCCGCTTCGCGAGGGCCGCCATGCGCCGCTTGGCCTCCTCGTCCATCGCGGTGAAGCCCTTGTCGGCCGACAGGATCGCGAGGCCCAGCGCCTCGATCTGCCCCGCCAGGGCCCTGGACAGGCCCCGTAAGCGCTCCTGGACCGTGTGGTACGCCGTGTCGAGCGCGTCGGCCTCCGCGAAGCCCGTGCCCAGGGCGCCCGACGGCAGGGCGAACCGGGCCAGCTCCTTGTCGGACGCCGCGGATTCGCCCAGCTTCAGGAGGAGGCCGTCGACCGTTGTCTTGTAGTGCGTGAGGGAGTTGAAATCGATCTCCAGGGCGCGCAAGTCCGCGCGCCGGTCCAGAGCCACCGCCGGCCCGCTACGCGCCGGGCACCACAACCGCCGCCGACGGCCTGATCGGGAGTCTGTTGACCGGCCGGCCCGTGGCTGCCCGTACCGCCGAGGCGATCGCCGCCGGGGAGGTCACCACCGGGACGGCGCTGGCCGCCTTGGCGCCGAACGGGGCCACCACGTCACGCTCCTCCACCAGCTTGACGATGCGCACCGTCGGGGCGTCCAGCGAAGTGGGCAGGGCGTAGCCCGTCAGGTCGGGGTGGCGGATCAGGCCCCCGGCCGTGCGGAGGTTCTCCGTCAGGGCCGCGCCCACGCCCTGGATGACACCGGCTTCGATACGGGCTTCCAGCTGGCGGGGGTTGAGGACGCGGCCCACGTCCTGGGCCACCGCCAGCTCGACCACGCGCACCGAGCCGAGCTCGATGTCCACGTCGACCACCGCGCGCACGGCGCAGAAGGCGAGGCCCACGAAGGCGTCGCCCTGGCCGTCGCCGTCCAGCGGCTCGGTCGGGTGGGGGCGGCACTGGGCCGTCGCCCAGAGTTCCTTGCCCTCCATGGCCTCGGCCACGGTGGTGGAGAACGCCCCGTCGTACGAGGTGATCCGGCCGTCCGCGATCTGCAGGAGTTCCGTGGACATGCCCAGCTTGTGGGCCATCGGCTGGAGGAGCTGCGTACGGACCATCTTCGCGGCCCGTTCCACCGCACCGCCCGAGACCCACGTGTGCCGGCCGTGCGCCGAGGGGCCCGCCGGCGGCTGGTCGGTGTCGACGGGGGCCATGACCACCTCGTCGACGCCCAGGGTCTCCTGGACGATCTGCCGGGCCAGCGTGGAGAAGCCCTGGCCGGTGTCGACCGCCGCGCAGATGACCGTGGCGGAACCGCCCACGACCTTGACCGTTGCCGTCGAGACCTCGTCGGCGCCCTCCGCGCCGAGCATGTGCACCATGCCGACGCCGTAGCCGACCCCGCGCCGCACCGCGCCCGGTTCGCCCGCGCCCTCCGGGCCGCCCGGCAGCAGCCACTCCTCCTCCGGTGTGTCCTTGGGGAGCGAGGGAAGCTCGAAGTCCCGTACCGCGCGCAGGAGTTCCGCGACCGGGGCGGGGCACGTCACCGTCTGCCCGGTGGGGAGCAGGTCGCCGGTGGCCAGGACGTTGCGCATGCGCAGTTCCGCGCCGTCGATCCCGAGGGCCGCGGCCAGCTTGTCCATCTGGCCCTCGTACGCGGCGCAGACCTGCATGGCACCCTCGCCGCGGACGTGGCCCGACGGCGGGTTGTTCGTACGGACCGCCCAGCCCTCGACGAAGGCGTGCGGGACGACGTACGGGCCGCAGGCGAAGGCCACCGCCGCCGCGAGCGACTCCGCGGACGCGTCGGCGTACGCGCCGGCGTCCATCAGGATCTGGGCCTCGACCTTGACCAGGCGGCCATCGCCGTCCGCGTGGTGGCGGTAGCGCAGCAGCGTCGGGTGGCGGTGGGTGTGGCCGAGGAAGGACTCCTCGCGGGTGGCGGCGAGCTTGACCGGGCAGCCGGTACGCAGGGCGAGGAGGCCCAGCGGCAGCTGGAAGGCGGCGTCCTCGCGGTCCGCCGTCGCGCCCGGGACCCCGGTGACCACGACCCGTACGCGGTCGGGCTCCAGCCCGAAGCACGCCGCGGCCAGGTCGCGGTCGGTGTGCGGGTCGGTGGAGGCGGTGTAGATCTCCACGCCGCCGTCGGGCCGCGGCACGGCCAGCCCGGCCTCGGCGCCGATGGGCGCGGGGTCCTGGCGGCCGATGAGGTAGAGGCCTTCGACGACCACCTCGCCGGTGGCTTCGGGGTCGCCGTAGCGGAGCGGGATGTGCCGGATGAGGTTGCCGTCGGGGTGCAGGGCGGGGGCCCCGAACGCCTGCTCGGGGTCGGTGACCGCGTCCAGCAGCTCGTACTCCACGGCGATGGCGGCCGCCGCGAGCCGCGCCGTGTCGGGGTGGTCGGCGGCGACGGCGGCGATGGGCTCGCCGTGGTGGCGGACCACGTCGTGCGCGAACACCGGCCGGTCGGCGATGCGGCGGCCGTGCGTGGTGGCGCCGGGGACGTCGGCGTGCGTGACGACCGCGCGCACGCCGGGCATCTCGACGGCGGCCGAGGTGTCGATGGACAGGATCCGGGCGTGGGCGTGCGGGGAGCGCAGCACGGCGGCCCACAGGAGGCCCTCGGCCCACAGGTCGGCGGCGTAGGGGAAGGTGCCCTCGGTCTTGGCGCGGGTGTCCGCGGCCGGAACGGAGACGCCGATTCCGCGCAGCACCTCCTGCTCGGAGGCCTGCGCCGCGGCTGCCGCGGCCGTCGCGGTCGCGACCACCGTCGTGGACCCTCCGGCCGCGGCCGTCGTCGCCGTCGCGTCCTGCCCGCTCACGCCGTGCCTCCGAGGTGGGTGCCGTGGGTGCCGTGGACCCCGCCCTCGCCGGGCTGGGCCTGGTGCGGAATGCGCGGCTCGCAGGCCGCGGCGGACGAGCCGCCCGGCCCGCCGCCCGAGCCGGACGACGCCGCATTCTCCGCGGCCGCCGCCTCGCGACCGGCCACGACGTCCTGCACCGCGTCGATGACGCCCTTGTAGCCGGAGCACCGGCAGAGGTTCCCGCACAGGGCCTGGCGGGTCTCCAGCTCGCTGGGGGCGTGGTTGCCTTCCAGCAGGTCGTGGATGGTCATGGCCATGCCGGGTACGCAGAACCCGCACTGCACCGCACCCGACCTGCACAACGCCTGCTGCACGTCCGACAGTTCCCCGTCCGTCGCCAGACCCTCGACCGTGCGGACCTCGCTGCCCGCGGCCGTCGCCGCCGGGACGAGGCAGGAGGCGACGAGCCGGCCGTCGACCTTCACGGCGCAGGCGCCGCATTCGCCCTGCGAGCAGCCGTCCTTGGCACCGGCGAGGCCGAGGCGCTCGCGCAGCACGTAGAGGAGGGACTCGCCGATCCAGGCGCCGGTGACGGGACGGTCGGCGCCGTTGACGCGCAGCACGTAGGAGGCCAGCGGGTGCTCGTGATGAGCGACGGCCGCGGCTTCCGGTTCTTCCTCGTACGTCGGCCCGGCGTCGGGGACCCCTTCGCCGAAGTCCCCCTCCGCCGCCGTGCCGGCACGGTCGGCGGTGTCCTCACCCGGAGCGGGCTCGGCCTCCGCTTCGGCGACGGTCCGCCCGTCCTCCTCGACCGGCGCCACCTCGATCCGCGGCACCTCGACCGGCGCCACCTCGACCGGCGGCACCACGAAGCCGTGCCCGTCGGTCGAGCCAGGGCCAGAGCCGGAGCCAAGGCCAGAGCCGGCACCGTGCCCGCCCTCCGTCCCCGGATGCGGGCGCTCCCCCGCCACCGGGGGTTCGGCCGGGCCGTGGACGGCCTCGATGTCGTGCGGGGCCGGATGCACCGGCTCCCCCTCAGGCTCCGGTGCGGGCAGCGGGGTGCCCACGCCCGGGCCGCCCAGCACGCGCGGCCCGCGGCTCGGCGCGCCGGCCGCCGGGGCACCCGGCAGCACGCCCGAGCTCAGTCCCCCGTCGAAGTCGGGGTGGCTCGCCCACGGGGCCGCGGCCCCGCCGGGCAGCGTCGCCGGGGCCTGGCTCCAGTCGGCCGCCAGCGCGCCCGGCTGGAACTCGCCCGTCGCGACCTCGGGGAACCGCCACTCGGCGGTGGCCCCCGGGTCGATGCCCGGTCCGGCGTCCGGCTCGGCCGGCGCCTCGACGTCCCGCGCCTCGACGTGCGGCTCGGCGTGCGCCTCGGCGAACGCGGCCGCCACCGACGCCGGGATCGGCACCGACGCGGGGATCGGCCCGCGCACCGGAGCCGGAGCGGGCGCCGAAGCGTGCGCCGAAGCGGACCCCTGCCCCGCGCCGGACGCGGCCGATGCCCCGGCCCCCGCCCCGGTCCCGGCCTCAGGCCACTGGACCGGCATCGTCCACGCCCCCGTCGCCGCCGGATCCGTGCTCGCGGAGCCCAGCGGCACGATCATCGGCGGCGGCACGTACCCGTGCCCGGGGGCCGCCAGCGGCTCCCCGGTGTCGAGCGCGTCCAGCATGTCCTGCGGCAGCTTCACGAAAGCCGTCGCGTCGGAGTCGTACTCGCCGCCGTGCGGCACCGGTTCCCAGCCCCACGCGGGGCCGCTGCCACCACTCACGTTCTCGATCTCGTTCTCACTCATGAGGTCAGCGCCCTCCCCAGGGCCCTCCGTGCCAGCACGGCCACCGTCCGCCGCAGATGCAGTACACCGGGAGCCACGGGTTCCCCCTGATCGGGAACGCACGCGGCCGCGACGTATTCGCCGAAGGCTTCCAGCGCCTCCGGGGCCAGGCTCCGTTCCCCGTCCCAGTCGATCAACGACGCCACCCACTGCTCGGCTTCCAGCGGCCGCAGCGGCATCGGGGCGACCGCGCCGATCGCACAGCGCACACCCCGGCGCGCGGGATCGAGCACGAGCCCCACGGACGCCACCGCGCGCCCCGGACCCGTACGGCCCGTGGCCTTCAGGAAGACCTGCGGCGCGTGCAGCAGCGGCACCCGCACGAAGCCGATCAGCTCGCCCGGCCGCAGCATCTCGCGGCCCGCCAGCAGGTGCGACACCGGGATCTCGCGCTCGGACCCGCCCGGCCCGACGATGAGCAGTACGGCCTCCAGCGCGGCCAGCACGGGCAGTGCGTCGCCCGTCGGCGCGGCCGTGGCGATGTTCCCGCCGAGCGTGCCGGCATTGCGGATCTGCGGCGGCCCGGCGGCGCGCGCGGCGGCGGCCAGGGCCGGGATCAGCGCGGCGAAGTCGGGCCGGCCCATCCTCGCGTGGGTGAGCCCGGCGCCGAGCAGCGCGTGCCCGTCCTGGTACTGCCAGCCGCGGATCTCGTTGATCCGGCCCAGGCCCACCAGCGCGGCGGGCCGCAGCAGCCCGGCGTTGACGGCGGCCATGAGGTCGGTGCCGCCGGCCACGGGCACGGCGGCGGGCATGGCGGCGAGTGCCGCCACGGCCTCGTCGAGCGAGGCCGGCAGCGTCACGGACTGCGCCGCCTGCGGTGCGTGCGTGGTCAACCCAGCTGCCCCTTCCCGATGTCCCGGTCCCGGCGCTCACGCCTGTCCGCCGTACGGTACGTGCTCACCGCCGGGACGTGGCAACTCTGGCACATCTTGCACGGCACCCGGCGCGAGGGTCGACCGGGGGTCCCCTCCCCCGCACGGCACCCCGTGCGGCTCCCCGTCCGGCTCCCCGTCCGGCTCCCCGCACGGGGAGCGCGTCACCTTCGCCGGGCCCCTCCCCTATCGCCCGTTTTCCCCCGTACAGGAGGAAAAGTGAACAGAGTTCCGGTTCTCGCCGCCACACACTTGTCACACGTTCGGGGGCTTGCCCTCCTTCGGGCGCCCGAGCACCCCGGGCCGGCGCTGCCACGGCAACGGCCCGCCGGGCGCCCGGTAGTCGACCCCGAGCGCGTCCAGGCGGCGGTAGTGCGCCCCCATCCGCACCTCGAAGCCCGCGTAGTCGCGCTCCGCCGGCCCGGGCAACTGCGACCACACCACCTCCGCGAAGGCGGCCAGCCGCGGGAACACCTGGTAGTCGACCCGGCTCTGGTTCTCCGTCACCTCGGTCCACACGTTGGCCTGCGCACCCAGCACGTGGGCCGCGGCCTCCTGCGACAGCTTCGGCGGCACCGGCTCGAAGCGGTACACGTCCTCCAGCGAGCGCACGTACGCGATGGGCATCGGCTCGTCCGCGCCGGCCGCCTGACGGTAGTCCAGGTAGACGTGCTGCTCGGGGCACATCACCACGTCGTGCCCGGCCTCGGCGGCCGCGATCCCGCCCCCGTACCCGCGCCACGAGGAGACCGCCGCGCCCGGCGCCAGACCGCCCTCCAGGATTTCGTCCCAGCCGATGAGCCGGCGCCCGCGCTCGGCGAGCCAGCCGTCGAAGTGCCGGATGAACCAGGACTGGAGCCCGTCCTCGCCGTCCACCCCCAGTTCGCGGATCCGTTCCTGCGCGAGCGCGGACGCCTTCCACTGCGCCTTGGGGCATTCGTCCCCGCCCACGTGCACGAAGGGTGAGACCTCGGCCGGGAACAGTTCCAACAGCTCCTCGAACACGCCCTCGTAGAACCGCAGGACGGCCTCCGTCGGGGCGAGGACGTTCTCGTTGATCCCCCAGTCCTCCCACACCCCGAGCGCCGCGGTGTCGACCACGTCCGTGTTGCCCAGCTCCGGGTACGCGGCGATGGCGGCCTGCGAATGCCCCGGCACGTCGATCTCGGGCACCACCCGGACGTGCCGCTCGGCCGCGTACGCGACGATCTCGCGGATGTCGTCCTGCGTGTAGTAACCGCCGTGCGGGGTCTCGTTCCACAGCGGCGAGGCCCGGTGCCCCCAGCGGCTGCGCGCACGCCAGGCGCCGACCTCGGTGAGCCTGGGGTGACGCTTGATCTCGACCCGCCAGCCCTGGTCGTCCGTCAGGTGCAGGTGCAGCACGTTCAGCTTGTGCGCGGCGAGCAGGTCGATGTACCGCAGCACCCCGTCCTTGGGCATGAAGTGCCGGGCCACGTCGAGCATCATCCCGCGCCATCCGAAGCGGGGGCCGTCCAGGAGGTCCCCCACCGGCAGCCGCCAGCCGTGGCCCGGGGTCACGGGTGCGCGCCGGTACGCCTCGGGTCCGAGCAGCTGACGCAGCGTCTGCGCGGCGTAGAAGAGCCCGGCCGGGTCGGCGCCTTCGAGCAGTACGCCGCCCTCCGTGACGTGCACCTCGTACGACTCGGCGCCGACGCTCCGCGCCAGGTCGGGGCGCAGCGCGAGCCGGATCACCGCGCGCCCCCCGTCCCCCTGCCCCCGCCCCGGCGCGGGGGCGGGCGCGGGCGCGGGCAGTTCCCAGCCGGTGGCCGCGCCGAGCTCGCGGCGCAGCCAGCGCGCGGTGCCTTGGGCGCCGGGGCCGACGGCGAGCAGCGGATCGTCCAGTGCGCACACTCCGGCGTCACGGGCGAACCGGGCGTAGCGCGGCTCCGGAATCAACTCGGGCATGGCCTCGACCCCTCCAGCTTCCGGCCGTTGCATCATGCGCAACGGGCGTTTCACATGGCGCTTACGCCGCCGACCCTAACCGGCTCCCCGGGCATGGCAAAGGCCCCCGGACGCGCACGGCGCATCCGGGGGCCTCGGTCCTGCCGGGACCGGGTCGGACTACTTGTCCTTGCCGCCCTTGTCCTTGTCCCCGCCGGGACCCATGGACTCGTAGATCTCCTTGCACATGGGGCAGACCGGGTACTTCTTCGGGTCCCGGCCGGGCACCCAGACCTTGCCGCAGAGCGCGACGACGGGGGTGCCGCCGAGCGCGCTCTCCATGATCTTGTCCTTCTGGACGTAGTGGGCGAAGCGCTCGTGGTCGCCGTCGCCGTGGGACACCTGCGGCGTCGGCTCTACGAGGGTCCCCGTACCAGTCCCGCGCTCGGGCTCAAGAGTGCTCATAAAAGCCAGGGTACCGATCCCGGCCCGGGTCAGTTCAGCGACGGGTCGTCCGGATAGGTGGCCACCATCGCCAGGTCGCTGCGCTGGCGCCGCAGCACCGCGCGCCACAAGCTCTGCGGATCGGGGAAGGACACGTCACCGGGCTCGGAGTCCACGACGTACCAGGCGCCCTCGCCCAGCTCGCCCTCCAGCTGACCGGGGCCCCAGCCCGAGTAGCCCGCGAAGATGCGCAGGCCCCCCAGCGCCGCCGCCAGCAGCTCCGGCGGGGCCTCCAGGTCGACCAGGCCGATCGCCCCGTGCACCCGGCGCCATCCGAGCGGCCCCTCCTCGCCGGGGATGACCGCCACGCCCAGCGCCGAGTCCAGCGCCACCGGGCCGCCCTGGAACACCACACCCGGGTCGCCGGCCAGCGGGGCCCACGGCAGCAGGATGTCCCCGACGCCAACGGGAGTGGGCCGGTTGAGGACGACGCCGAGCGAGCCCTGCTCGTCGTGGTCGAGCAGCAGCACCACCGCGCGGTCGAAGTTCGGGTCCGCGAGGGCTGGGGTGGCCACGAGCAGCCGCCCTGTGAGGGAGGACACCTCGGTCATGGCGACATGATCTCGCACATTCGCCCTTCAGGGGGAGTCGGCGCAGACATCGGGCCGTACGCAGTTCAGGGCGCACGGCAGCAGTACGGAGCGCGTGGCGCCGGTTGTTCCCTCCTCCGGCGGAACGCGACACTCCGCCATGGGGCGCACACCGAGGGTGTTGTGGCGAATTCATGACAGTCCTGCGGCCGCGTCAGCCATACAAACAAGGGGGTGGTGCCCCTTACCCTTTTCACTGGTCCCCCTGCCCACCCCACTCCGGAACGCGAGATTCATGACCGGCATCAGCGACGATGTACTGCTTGTTCACGGCGGAACCCCGCTCGAGGGCGAGATCCGTGTCCGTGGCGCGAAGAACCTCGTACCGAAGGCGATGGTCGCGGCCCTGCTGGGCAGCGAGCCCAGCCGGCTGCGCAATGTCCCCGACATCCGTGACGTCCGGGTCGTGCGCGGACTGCTCCAGCTGCACGGCGTGACGGTGCGACCCGGTGAGGAGCCGGGCGAGCTGGTCCTCGACCCCTCGCACGTCGAGAGCGCGAACGTCGCGGACATCGACGCGCACGCGGGCTCCTCGCGCATCCCGATCCTCTTCTGCGGCCCGCTGCTGCACCGCCTCGGCCACGCCTTCATCCCGGGCCTGGGCGGCTGCGACATCGGCGGCCGCCCGATCGACTTCCACTTCGAGGTGCTGCGCCAGTTCGGCGCGACCATCGAGAAGCGCGAGGGCGGCCAGTACCTGGAGGCCCCGCAGCGGCTGCGCGGCTGCAAGATCCGCCTGCCCTACCCGTCGGTCGGCTCGACCGAACAGGTGCTGCTGACGGCCGTGCTGGCCGAGGGCGTCACCGAACTCAGCAACGCCGCCGTCGAACCGGAGATCGAGGACCTCATCTGCGTACTGCAGAAGATGGGCGCCATCATCTCCATGGACACCGACCGGACCATCCGGATCACGGGTGTCGACCGGCTCGGCGGCTACAACCACAAGGCGCTCCCGGACCGCCTGGAGGCCGCCTCCTGGGCTTCCGCGGCCCTGGCCACCGGCGGCAACATCTACGTGCGCGGCGCCCAGCAGCGCTCGATGATGACGTTCCTGAACACCTACCGCCGGGTCGGCGGGGCGTTCGAGATCGACGACAACGGCATCCGCTTCTGGCACCCGGGCGGCCCGCTCAACGCCATCGCACTGGAGACCGACGTCCACCCCGGCTTCCAGACCGACTGGCAGCAGCCGCTGGTCGTGGCGCTGACCCAGGCCACGGGCCTGTCGATCGTCCACGAGACGGTCTACGAGTCCCGCCTGGGCTTCACCTCCGCGCTCAACCAGATGGGTGCACACATCCAGCTCTACCGGGAGTGCCTGGGCGGCAGCGCCTGCCGCTTCGGGCAGCGCAACTTCCTGCACTCGGCGGTCGTCTCCGGCCCCACCAAGCTGCAGGGCGCCGATCTGGTCATCCCCGACCTGCGCGGCGGCTTCTCGTACCTGATCGCGGCGCTGGCCGCCGAGGGCACCTCGCGGGTCCACGGCATCGACCTGATCAACCGCGGCTACGAGAACTTCATGGAGAAGCTCGTGGAGCTCGGCGCCAAGGTCGAGCTGCCGAACGGCGACCTCGTCTGACGAAGCCCCCTCCGGGCCCCTCAGGGGCCCGGAACAGGCCGAAGGGCGGCCACCCCACCAGGGGGTGGCCGCCCTTCGCCGTGTCACGTACTACTGCCGTCCCGAGGGCCTGCGCGGCCCTCGGCACAAGGGCGGGACTACTTGCCCTTGGCGGCTTCCTTGAGCTTGGAGCCCGCGGAGACCTTCACGCTGTAGCCGGCCGGGATCTGGATGGGGTCGCCGGTCTGCGGGTTGCGCGCGGTGCGAGCGGCACGGTGGGTGCGCTCGAAGGTCAGGAAGCCGGGGATGGTGACCTTCTCGTCGCCCTTGGCGACAATCTCGCCGACGGTCTCGGCGAGCGCGGCCAGAACGGCGTCGGCGTCCTTGCGGGTCACCTCGGCGCGCTCGGACAGAGCGGCCACCAGCTCACTGCGGTTCATGTTGTACTCCCGTGTTCAACGTGCCTTAGAGGCGTGAGATCGAAGCCGATGCTGCCAGGGCCCTAGGACAGTCCCCGGACCCGGGTCTGACGTCAGACCCTCTCGCCCGATTACGCATCCTGCCCCCACCAGCGGCGGGAAAGCCAATCCGGCACCCGCCAGGGTCACACGAAAAGCGCCACAGTCACGCCGCGGTGACGCTCCGTCCGCACCAGAGGGGATCCGGCCGATGCGGACCGCGGGCCACGCGGGCATCCCCGCAACCCTAGAGGGGGCCCGCCGGGCCCGCATCCCGCGACGCGCCGGGGATCAGGGGGTTGTGCCGGCCGGCCCGACGGCCGAGGCGGCCTTGCGGACGGCTCCGGCGACCGCGCCGGCGACCTTGTCGTTGAACACGGACGGGATGATGTAGTTCGCGTTCAGCTCGTCCTCGCCGACCACGTCGGCCAGGGCGCTCGCGGCGGCCAGCATCATGTCGGTGTTCACGGTGCGGGACTGGGCGTCCAGCAGGCCGCGGAAGACGCCCGGGAAGACCAGCACGTTGTTGATCTGGTTCGGGAAGTCCGAGCGGCCGGTGGCCACCACGGCGGCCGTCTGACGGGCGATGGCCGGGTCCACCTCGGGGTCCGGGTTCGCGAGCGCGAACACGATCGCGCCCTCCGCCATCGCGGCGACGTCCTCGCCGGAGAGCACGTTCGGGGCCGAGACGCCGATGAAGACGTCGGCGCCGACCACGGCCTCCTTCAGGGTCCCGGTGTAGCCCTCGGGGTTGGTGTTGTCGGCGATCCAGCGCAGCGGGGAATCGGCGTCCGCGTCGACCAGGTCGGGGCGGTCGGCGTGCACGACACCGTGGATGTCGGCGCTGACCGCGTTCTTGACGCCCGCGGCGAGGAGCAGCTTGAGGATCGCGGTGCCGGCGGCGCCGGCGCCCGACATGACGACCTTGACATCGCCAACTGCCTTGCCCACCACGCGAAGTGCGTTGGTGAGAGCGGCGAGGACCACGATCGCGGTGCCGTGCTGGTCGTCGTGGAAGACGGGGATGTCGAGGGCCTCGCGCAGCCGGGCCTCGATCTCGAAGCAGCGCGGCGCGGAGATGTCCTCCAGGTTGATGCCGGCGAAGCCCGGGGCGATGGCTCGGACGATCTCGACGATTTTGTCGGTGTCCTGGGTGTCGAGGCAGATCGGCCACGCGTCGATGCCGGCGAAGCGCTTGAAGAGGGCCGCCTTGCCCTCCATGACGGGCAGCGCGGCCATCGGGCCGATGTTGCCGAGGCCCAGCACGGCGGAGCCGTCCGTCACGACTGCGACGGAGTTGCGCTTGATGGTCAAGCGGCGCGCGTCCTCCGGGTTCTCGGCGATCGCCATGCACACGCGGGCCACGCCCGGGGTGTAGATCATCGAGAGGTCGTCGCGGTTGCGGATGGGGTGCTTGGACGCCATCTCGATCTTGCCGCCGAGGTGCATCAGGAAGGTGCGGTCGGAGACCTTGCCGAGGCTGACGCCCTCGATCCCCCGCAGCTTCTCGACGATCTCGTCGGCGTGCGCCGTGGAGGTCGCCGCGATGGTGACGTCGATACGGAGCTTCTCGTGGCCGGAAGCGGTCACATCGAGGCCGGTGACCGAGCCACCGGACGACTCCACGGCCGTGGTGAGCTGGGAGACCGCGGTTCCGCTCGCGGGCACTTCCAGGCGGACCGTCATCGAGTACGAGACGCTGGGCGCCGTTGCCATGGCCGTGTTCCTCTTCTGTCCCTGGTTTTTCTGTACACACAGGGCCCCGCTGCACGCAAGGTGCCCGGCAGGACCTGTTGTCCGATCGTCCCACCTACCAGCCAGTACAAGGTAACCAGCTACAAATTTCGGAAAGACTCTTCCACCATACGAGATTTCCAGGTGTCTCGGAAGCTTTTCCGGCCACGCAAAACAGGTCTGCCCCCTTCACCGAAGCGAAGGGGGCAGACCTGTTGTGCACGACTACGACACCGACCCGCCATGCTCGCCTCGCGGCA
Organism: Streptomyces sp. NPDC060028; assembly: GCF_042736725.1. Lineage (NCBI taxonomy): Bacteria > Bacillati > Actinomycetota > Actinomycetes > Kitasatosporales > Streptomycetaceae > Streptomyces > Streptomyces sp. NPDC060028. The sequence continues at coordinate 38,997 of NZ_JBHWVJ010000019.1, forward strand.
AGTGGTCGCTCTAAGCGACGAAGGTTGGGCCCGGGGGCTTGGATCGAGCCGGTGTCTTCACCAGGCTAACAAAGGTTCGCCGGAAGTGATCCCCCTCCCGGAAGTTGACCTCTGCGCACCAGCCGCCTGGCCGCGGGCCATCCGGCCCAACGCACCCGCGCCTACACCCTCAGCAGCTCCGGCACCCCGGCCGCGTCCGGCCGGTCCCGGTCCGCGGAGACCACCGTGAGCTGCTGCGTCGCGCGCGTCAGCGCCACGTACAGCACCCGTAGGCCGGCCGGGGACTCCTCCGCGATCTCCGCCGGCGAGACGACCACCGTGGCGTCGTACTCCAGGCCCTTGGCCTCCAGGCTGCCCAGCGCCACCGCCCGGCCGCCCAGGTCCGCCAGCCAGCCCGCGGCCTCCGCGCGCCGGTCCATGGCCACGACCACGCCCACGGTGCCGTCCACCTGCTCCAGCAGCCGACGGGTCTCCTCGCGCACCGCCGCGCCCAGCTCGCCCCCGGCGGCCGCGAAACGGGGCTCCAGGCCCGTGGAACGCACCGCCGTGGGCGGCTCCATGCCCGGCATCGCGAGGCGCAGCACCCGGGACGCGACCTCGGCCACCTCCGCCGGGTTGCGGTAGTTCACCGTCAGGGTGAACCGCCGGCGCGGCCGGGAGCCCAGGGCCTCGTCGCGGGCCGCGGCCGCCTCCTGCGGATCCGTCCACGAGGACTGCGCCGGGTCGCCGACCACCGTCCAGGTGCCCATCCGGCCCCGGCGGCCCACCATCCGCCACTGCATGGGGGTCAGGTCCTGCGCCTCGTCCACGATGACGTGCGCGTACTCCGTGCGCTCCGCCGCGAGCCGCTCGGCCCGCTCCCACTGGGTCTCCTCGCGGGTCGGCATCAGCTCCTCCAGCCCGCTCAGCTGGTCGAGGGGGTCCATCTCCCGCCTCCTCTTGGGGCGGGCCGGGGCGCCGAGCAGTTGGTGGAGCTCGTCCAGCAGCGCCACGTCGTGCACCGACAGCGGGCCCTTGCCGTCCGGGCCCACCCGGCGCAGCGAGCGTGCCAGCTGCCGGGTCTCGCGCGGGTTCAGGTCCCGGCGCGACCAGCGGCCGAGCTTGCGCTCGTCGGCCATCGCGGCGAGCACCGTGCGCGGGGTCAGCTCCGGCCACCAGGCGTTGAGGAAGTCGATGAAGGCGTCCTCGGTGGAGATGTCCTCGTCGAAGGCGGAGCGCAGCTCGGCGGCCAGCTCCGGGTCGCTGTGCCGGCCGGAGCCGCCCGACTTCGCGTACAGCGCGTCGAGGAGCAGCTTGCGGGCGCGCGGGCGCAGCAGGTTCACGGGCGCGGTGCCGCCGAGCACGTTCTGCCGGATCCGGTTCAGATCGTCGGCCTCCAGCTCCTGGCGCCGGCCGAAGGCGACCACGCGGAGCCGGTCCGGGGCGGGGCCGCGGGCGTTGCCGAGCTCCAGGGTGCCCCGTACGGCCTTGCGGAGCACCTTCAGCATCCGCGAGGAGCCCTTGACGCGGGCCACGGACGGATCGTCGTACGTGGTCGCCTCGGCCCCGTCGACGAGCGAGCCGAGCGCGCGGATGGCGACCTGGCCCTCCTCGCCGAGGGAGGGCAGCACGCCCTCGGTGTACGCGACGAGCAGCGGCGTCGGGGAGACGATCAGGATGCCGCCGGAGTAGCGGCGCCGGTCCTGGTAGAGCAGGTAGGCGGCACGGTGCAGGGCGACGGCGGTCTTGCCGGTGCCGGGCCCGCCCGCGACCTCGGCGACCGAGGCGGCGGGGGCCCGGATGACGAGGTCCTGCTCGGCCTGGATGGAGGAGACGATGTCGCGCATCGAGTGCGTACGGGCCCGGCCGAGCGCGGCCATCAGCGCGCCGTCGCCGATGGCGGGCAGCTCCTGCCCGTTCAGCGAGGCGGTGACCTCGGGGCGCATCAGGTCGTCCTCGACTCCGAGGACCTTGCGGCCCTTGGAGCGGATGACGCGGCGGCGCACGACGCGGCCGGGCTCCTTGGGGGTGGAACGGTAGAACGGCGCGGCCGCCGGGGCGCGCCAGTCGATGACGAGCGGCGCGTAGTCGGAGTCCAGGACTCCGATGCGGCCGATGTGCAGCGTCTCGGCGATGTCGGCGGTGAGGTCGGCGCGGATCGCGTCGTCGGCCGGCTCGACGGAGGTGTAGGCGCCGTCGGCCCCGCGCTCCCCGTCCTTGCCGAGCACCAGGTCGATGCGGCCGAAGAGGAAGTCCTCGAACTCGTTGTTCAGCCGGTTGAGGTGGATACCGGCGCGGAAGACCTGCGCGTCGCGCTCGGCGAGCGCGCCGGGCGTCCCCACCTGGCCACGCTGGGCGGCGTCGTTCATCAGGAACTCGGCCTCGTGGATCTTCTCCTCAAGGCGTCGGTACACCTGGTCGAGATGCGTCTGCTCGACCGCGATCTCCCGATCGCGGACGGAATCCGCCGTGCTGTCGACAGCGGCATTCTGCGCGGCCACCAAGGCCCCCTTCTGACGTGCATGGGCGACCGTCAACCGTACGCGAAGCGGCGCCCTGTCCGCACGCCCGTTCCGGGAACGGGCGCGGATCAGGACGAAGATCACTACGCGGGGCCGCCCGGGGACCGCACGGGAGCGTCCGGGGCCGGCCGCCCCTACCCGGGCCGGGCCGCCAGGACCCTGCGCCGGTGGCGGGCGACCCGCTCACGGTTCCCGCACAGCTCGCTGGAGCACCAGCGCCGCCGGTGTCCGCGCGAGGTGTCCAGGTAGACGCGGGAACAGCCCTCCCCCTCGCAGGCCCGCAGCAGCGCCCGGTCGCCGGGATCGGTGAGCAGTTCCACGGCGTCGCGGGCCACGGCGGCGAGCAGCGCGCCGCACTCCAGCCCGCCGCACAACTCCCGTACGAGGTGACCCTCTTGGTCCGGGACGGCACACAGTCCCGGGGGTGGACCGGCGGCCGCCGCGTTGACCCGGGCCAGCGCGTCCCGGTCGGGCCCCGCCGCGGCCAGCTCGGCGCGTACGAGGCTCTCCACGTCGACGCGCAGCGCCCGGAACGCCTGGACCCAGTCGGTCTGGATCTGGGTCAGAGGTGTCCCGCCGGGCACCAGCCCGGTCCCGACGAGCCACAGCCGCAGCTCGTCACCGTCCCGGATCCCCTCTGTGCCCTCGATGTCCTTGCGGGAGCCGAAGGTGGCCACCAGGTCCAGGCAGACCCGCCCGGAGTCGAACCACATGCCCGTCACCGCCTCACTCTTGGGGCGTGCCCCCAGAGTGCCCGTAGCCGCTCCGCGGCGGAAGCCCCCGTACAGGCCCTAGCTGCGCGGCGGGTCGTCGTGCAGCAGGCGCTGGAAGAGCCGGTGGTCGCGCCAGGCACCGTTGATGTGGAGGTACCGGGGGGCGACCCCGTAGGCGGTGAAGCCCGCCTTGGCCAGCACCCGCTGGGAGCCGTGGTTGTCCAGGAGCGTGCCGGCCTGGACCCGGTGCAGGCCGACCTCGTCGCGGGCGAGCCGGCAGACCTCCGCCACGGCGGCGGTGGCCAGGCCCTTCCCGGCCCAGTCCTGGTCGACCCAGTAGCCGACGCCGCCGCTGCACAGCGGTCCGTGCACGATGGAGCCGAGGTTGATCCCGCCCACCGGTATGCCGCCGGCGGTCAGCACGAAGGGCACCGTCCGGCCGTCGTCGCGCTCCGCGAGCAGCGCCTCGACGCGGGCCCGCTGGCCCGGCTCGGTGAAGAACTCCTCGGTCCGGTAGGGCTCGTAGGGCGCCATGTACGCCCGGTTGCGGGCCAGCGTGTCGGCCAGCCCGGCGGCATCGTCCAGCGTGATGCCCCGCATCTGAACTCCGTCAGCGATCATCATCCGGGCACGCTAACCGACGCGCGCCCCCGGCGCGCACTCCCCGGCGTCCAGCGACAGCCGGTACCCCCGCTTCACCACGGTCTGGATCAGGTTCGGCGCCCCCAGCGCCACCCGCAGCCGGGCCATCGCCGTCTCCACGGCGTGCTCGTCGCGCCCCGCGCCCGGCAGGGCCCGCAGCAGTTCCGACCGGGCCACCACCCACCCGGGCCGGCGCGACAGGGCCCGCAGCAGGGCCATCCCGGCCGGCGGTACGGGGCGCAGTTCCGCGTCCACCACCACCGCCTGCCCCCGGATCTCCACCCGGTGCCCCGCGACCGGCAGCACCCGCGCGCGCCCCGGCAGTTCCGTGCAGAGCAGCTGGACGAGCGGCCCCAGCCGGAACCGCTCCGGCTGCAGGGTCGCCACGCCCTCCGCCTGCAACGGCAGGGCCGTCACCGGGCCCACGCACGCGGACAGCACCCCGCCGTCCCGCAGCGCCGCCAGGACGGGTTCCCGTACGCCCCGCTCCCCGGCCCGCGCCAGCAGCGAGGCCACCGCCGGGGCCGAGGTGAAGCTCACCGCGTCCACCGAGCCCGAGACCACCGCGTCCAGCAGCCGGTCCAGCGGCCCGAGGTCCGCCGGCGCCATCCACCGGTAGACCGGTACGCCGATCACCTCGGCCCCGCCGTCCCGCAGCGCCTCGATGAACCCGGGCAGCGGCTCCCCGTGGAGCTGGAGCGCGATGCGCCGCCCCGCCACCCCGGCCGTCAGCAGCCGGTCGAGCACCTCGGCGAGGGACTCGGACCGCGGGGACCAGGCCTCCACCAGCCCGGCGGCCCGGATCGCGCCCTTCACCTTCGGTCCGCGCGCCAGCAGTTCGCTCTCGCGCAGCCGGGCGATCAGCTCCTCGCCGACCCCCCACCCGTCGGCGGCCTCGATCCACCCGCGGAAACCGATGGCGGTGGTGGCGACCACGACGTCCGGCGCGAAATCGATCAGCTTCCTGGTCGCGGCGAGCAGTTCGGTGTCGTCGTCCAGCGGCACGATCCGCAGGGCCGGCGCGTGCAGCACGGTGGCCCCGCGCCGCTGCAGCAGGGCGATCAGCTCGTCGGCCCGCCTGGCGGCGGTGACCCCGACGGTGAAGCCGGCGAGCGGCCCGGTGTGCGTGTCGTACATGGTGACCTGCCTTGCGCAGTGGGTCGGGTGTCGCGTGAGCCGAGCCTGCCAAGGGCGCGTATCAGGCTCGGTTCACCCGCATTTCCACGCGGTTAACCCCCGTTACACCGAGGTGAGCTGCGCTTTCGCCGCCGTCCCCGCTTCCGGGGAGGCCGTGGCCGCGGGCCGGCGAAGGTATACCGTCCACGTGACGGCGCAGCACGCGGCGTAGAAGGCGAGGAAGGTCACGAAGGCGGCCGTGCCGGAGCCGGAGGTCGAGAAGGCTTCCCGGAACGCCAGGTTGATGCCGAGACCGCCGAGCGCGCCCACCGCCCCGATCAGCCCCATCGAGGCCCCGGAGAGCCGCCGCCCGTAGGCGGCGGCGTCCTCGCCGCTCATGCCGCGGGCCAGCGCCTTCGCCTGGAAGATGCCCGGGATCATCTTGTACGTCGAGCCGTTGCCGAGCCCACCGAGCACGAACAGCGCCACGAAGCCGACGAGGAAGACCGGCAGCGACTCCCGTACGGAGGCCAGGATGACCACCCCGGTCGCGGCCGCCATCGCCACGAAGGTGCCGAGGGTGATCCGCGCGCCGCCGAAGCGGTCCGCCAGCGCCCCGCCGACCGGCCGGATCAGGGAGCCGAGGAGCGGGCCGACGAAGGTCAGCGAGGCCGCCTGGAGCGGGGTCCGGCCGAACTGCGTCTGGAGCACCAGCCCGAAGGCGAAGCTGTAGCCGATGAAGGAGCCGAAGGTGCCGACGTAGAGGAACGCCATGATCCAGGTGTGCGCGTCGCGCACCGCCTCCCGTACGGCGCCGGTGTCATTGCGCACGGGCGCCAGGTTGTCCATGCGCAGGGCGGCCAGAGCGGCCGCGATCACGATCAGCGGGAGGTAGACCGCGAGCAGCACCCTGGGGCGGCCCGCCCCGGCGGTGGCGATGACCAGCAGCGCGAGCAGCTGCACCACGGGTACGCCGATGTTCCCGCCGCCCGCGTTGAGTCCGAGCGCCCAGCCCTTCTTGCGGAGCGGGAAGAAGGCGTTGATGTTCGTCATCGAGGAGGCGAAGTTGCCGCCGCCCACCCCCGTCAGCGCGGCGACGGCCAGGAAGGTGCCGTAGGAGGTCCCGGGCTCCATGACCACCAGTGCGCCCACCGTCGGCGCGAGCAGCAGCAGGGAGCTGACCACCGTCCAGTTCCGGCCGCCGAACCGGGCGACGGCGAAGGTGTACGGCACCCGTACGAGGGCGCCCACGCAGGTGGCGGTGGCGATGAGGAAGAACTTCCCGGCCGGGTCGATCCCGTAGGCCGGCCCCATGAAGAGCACCATCACCGACCACAGGGACCAGATCGAGAAGCCGATGTGCTCGGAGAGCACCGAATACAGCAGGTTGCGCCGGGCGATCCGCTCCCCCGTGGTCTTCCAGAAGGTCTCGTCCTCGGGGTCCCAGTGTTCGATCCAGGTCTTCGTACGCCTCATCACACGCCTCCGCAGCTGCCGTCGCGTCCGTGGTGACGACCGTAGGAAGGGCGCGTTTCGGCCCTGGTCCCCGCCGGATGACCGCCGGGAAACCTTGCTCTCACCCGCCGCCCGCGCCGGGTGTGAGCGCGGCGGCGGGCAGCCAGCTGCCGGGGGGCACGTCCAGCCAGCCCCGCTCGGCGGCGAGTTCCGCCGCGGCCGTGCGCAGGGCGTCCAGTCCGGGATGGGCGAAGCCCTCGCGCCACACCATCGCGAGGGGCGACAGCGGCACCGGGTCGGCGAGCGGCCGTTTCACGCACCCGGGCATGTCGGCGAAGTCCACCGTCACCAGTACCGGGTTGCGGGTCTTGGCCATCACCCGCCCGAACTCGTCCTTGCCCATTGCCACCGGGGCGGGCGGCGCCTGGGCGATCCCGCGCCCGGCGAACAGCTCCCCGGCCAGCCCCGTCCACTCCAGGGTCCGCGCGTTGCCCGCCCCGGTGTACACGCTCTCCCCCGCCAGCGCGTCCAGCTCCAGCGGTACGCCGGCCGGCCCGGCCGCCGCGGCCAGCGCGTGCCCGGCGGGCAGCAGCACCGCGAGCGGCTCGTACCGTACGGGCGTGTGGGCGAGCCGGGCCCGCAGCTTCGGGTCCAGCCCGCCGGCGTACCCGAAGGAGACGTCCAGGCGCCCGGCCGCGATCTCGGCGGCGGCGTGGGTGAGCCCGCTCTCGAAACGGGCCATCAGCTCGCAGTCCGGGGCGAGTTCGCGGGCCCGCTCCAGGACGGTGCGGGCGGTGCCGGGCCCGTCGGTGTTGAGGTCCACGAGCAGCGGGCGGGGCCCGGCGAAGGCGGCGACCAGCTCCTCGTGGGCGCGCAGCACCCCGCGGGCCAGGGGCAGCAGGCGCTGCCCGTCCGGGGTCAGCTCGACGGCGCGGGTGGTGCGTACGAACAGCGCCGTGCCCAGGGCCTGCTCCAGGCGGCGCACGTCCCGGCTCAGGGCCTGCTGGGCGACGTACAGCCGGGCAGCGGCGCGGGTGAAGTGCGACTCCTCGGCCACGGCGACGAACCCGCGCAACAGTCGGGGTTCCACATCACGGGGCATCACCCACGGAGACTAACAACAGGGAGCGGTGAATCCCCCGGGAACAGGTGTTGGACCCGGCCCGGCCCCCGGCCGGAACCTTGATCCATGCCCACTGCCCCGCTGATGACCGTCACCGGCACCACCCTCGTCCTCGCCGCCCCGGCGGCGACCGCTCCTTCCCCCGTCGCGCCCGCGCCCCGCGCCCAGGGCCCGTACCGGCGGCTGTTCGCCCTCCCCGGCGCCCGCGCCTTCACCGCCGGGAACCTGCTCGCCCGGCTCCCCATGGGCATGTTCGGCATCAGCGCGGTGATGATGATCGCCGGCCAGCGCGGCTCGTACGCCCTCGCCGGCGCGGTCACGGCCACCGGACTCGGCGCCACCGCCCTGGTCGCGCCCTGGACGGCCCGGCTGATCGACCGGCACGGCCAGGCCCGGATCGCCGTACCGGCCACGCTGATCGCGGTCCTGGGCTCCCTCGCCCTGATCGTCTGCGTCCGCCTCGAAGCCCCCGCCTGGACCCTCTTCGCCGCGTACGCCGCCACGGCCACCACCCCCAACATCGGCGGCATGTCCCGCGCCCGCTGGACCCACCTGCTGCGCGACTCCCCGGCCGCGCACCACACGGCGATGTCCTTCGAGCAGGCCGCCGACGAGTTCTGCTACATGTTCGGCCCGGTCCTCGCGGCCTTCCTCTGCACGGCCGCCTTCCCGGAGGCGGGCACCCTCACCGGGGCGGCCCTGCTCCTCACCGGCATGCTGGTCTTCACCTCCCGGCGCGCCACCGAGCCCCCGGTGACGGCGGCACCCCGGCGCGGCTCGCCGCTGCGAGCCCTGGGCCCGCTGCTGGTCCTCTTCCTGGCCCTGGGCCTGGTGTTCGGCTCGATGGAGGTCTCCTCGATCGCGTACCTCGACGCGCACCGGCTGGGCGCCGGCACCGGTCTGGTCCTGGCCCTCCAGGCGACCGGCTCCTGCGCGGCCGGGCTCCTGTACGGCACGCTGCGCCCGCGGGGCCTGGGCACCTGCCTGGCCGTCCTGGCCGCGGCGATGGCCCTGCCGGCGGCGGCCGCGGCGACGGGCTCGGTCGTCCTGCTGGCCCCGGCCCTGCTCCTGGCGGGCATGGCCACCGCCCCGACGATGGTGACGGCGATGGCCCGGGTGCACGCCGTCACACCAGAGGGCCGCCTGAACGAGGGCATGACCCTGGCCGTCACGGCGATCCTGGCGGGCATCGCGGCCGGCTCCGCCACGGCGGGCGCCGCCGTCGACCACCTCGGTCCGGCCGCGGCCTACCTGCTGCCCGCGGCGGCCGCCCTCGCGGCCATCGTGGCGGGGCGGTTCATCCGGCGGGCGGGTGACCATGCCCGCGTGGTACTCGCTGCCGACGCCCAAGATCGGCAATAACTGGGATGTCTTCCCCCACGCCCTTCCCTTCGCGAAGGAAACACCCTTGTCTGCTTCGTCTGCTTCACGCTCCGTGTCCTCGGCCCTGATCGTCGCGGCCGTCACCGCAACCTGCCTGGTTCCGGCCGTACCGGCCCTGGCCGACTCGTCGAACATCCGGTTCACCCAGCCGTACGTCCCGTCGATCGCCCCGGGCCAGACGGGCCGCATCGTCATCGCGGCGGCCAACGGGGCCGATCCGGCGGTCAGCAGCACGTTCCACATCACCGCCCCGGAACGGACGACCTTCCCGGAGGCCCGCTTCTACTGGGACGGCCGGCGCGCCGCGGTGGCGTGCACACGCTCGGACGACGCGCGGCTGCTGACCTGCAACGCCGGGACCCGCGCCGGGTTCACCTTCCCGTCGAACACGCAGACGCGGCTGGGAGTGGCCCTGCGGGTGGACGCGGACGCCCCGGAGGGCACCACGCTGCACGGCGGCGAGTGGGCGCCGGACAACGAGGCGCCCGCCCTGTTCGCCGTCGCCACCCCGGTGACGGGCCCGAAGGGCGACGACGGCCGCCCGGGCCACGACGGGAAGCCCGGCCACCACGGCTGGCCCGGACACGCCGGCCCGAAGGGCGAGCAGGGCGAAAAGGGCGACAAGGGAGATCGCGGCCAGCGCGGCGAGCGCGGCCCGAAGGGCAACCACGGCGACACCGGCCCCCGGGGCCCGAAGGGCGACCGCGGCGACCAGGGCCCGGCCGGCGGACCCAAGGGGGACAAGGGAGACAAGGGCGAGCACGGCAACCGCGGCCCGAAGGGCGACCGCGGCACCCCGGGCGGCAGCGGCCCCAAGGGCGACCGCGGCCCGGCCGGACCCCAGGGCCCGCAGGGCCCGAAGGGCGACCACGGCCCCTCGGGCGGCCCGAAGGGCGACAAGGGAGACCGCGGCCCGAAGGGCCCCCGGGGTCCGAAGGGTGACCACGGCACCACCGGCTCCCCCGGCACGTCCGGCCCGAAGGGCGACACGGGCCCGGCCGGCCCCCAGGGTCCGCAGGGCCCCAAGGGAGACAAGGGCGACACCGGCAAGCCCAGTAAGCCCGGCAAGCCCAACACGCCCGGTAAGCCTGGCAAGCCCGGTCACTGCAAGAAGTGCGGCGACGACCACGGCGGCCACGAATCCCCGAAGGCCCGCATCGTCACCCCCGGCAAGGACCTCGGCATCCGCTCCGGCCCCGGCACTCAGTACGCGAAGACGGGCAAGGCCCTGACGGGCACGGTGGTCGCCCTCCAGTGCAAGGCCAACGGCCAGAACGTCGACGGCAATTCGGTCTGGTACAAGCTGGCCGACGGCCGCGGCTGGATCGCCGCCCGCTTCGCCCGGAACCTCAACAAGGTGCCTTTCTGCTGACGGTCACCCGAACATGACAAAGGCCCCGCAGCCGAGAGGCCGCGGGGCCTTTGCCCACATGGGGTGGTGGAGATGGCGGGAATCGAACCCGCGTCCAACGGTGCAGAAGCAGGGCTTCTCCGAGCGCATTCCGCTGCGCTTTTCTCAGCCCCGGAGATCACACGGACAAGTCTCCGACGGGCTCAGTCACTGTTTGATTTCCCTCCAGCCCCCGTGACCGGGGTTAGAGGTTTAGATCCCTAATTGACGCCAGGATCCGGACCGGGACCACTTCCGGGCTGACGCTCCTCACAGAGGCTTCAGCTCACTGTTATTAGGCAGCGAGGGTGAAGCGGGAGTTATCGCTCTTGGAGTTGGCGATTATTGTTTGCGACATATGGTTTACGAGATCATTGCCGCTTCCTCGGCTCGCTTCCCCTGCATCGACATCCGCTGTCGAAACCGATCATCCCCATGTTTCACGCTATTGAATTGTGTACTGCACGAACCGCTCCGCCCCCGAGGGGGTGGCGCTGACGCCATGGTACGCGAAGTGGACCACCGTGTGCCAGGAGGTTAAACCGTACCCCGCTGCTTGCGGCGAACCGCCGAGATCGCGCGGTTCGTCTCGCGGGTGTCCTGCTTCTCCCGCAGGGTCTGCCGCTTGTCGTACTCCTTCTTGCCCTTCGCCAGCGCGATCTCGACCTTCGCGCGGCCGTCCTTGAAGTACAGGGACAGGGGCACGATCGTGTGACCCGACTCCTCCGACTTGCGCTCCAGCTTGTCGATCTCCTCCCGGTGCATGAGGAGCTTGCGCTTGCGCCGCGCGCTGTGGTTGGTCCAGGTGCCCTGGCTGTACTCCGGCACGTGCACGTTGTACAGCCAGGCCTCGTGGCCCTCCATCGTCACGAAGCCGTCCACCAGCGAGGCCCGGCCCTGGCGCAGGGACTTGACCTCGGTCCCCGTGAGCACGAGACCGCACTCGTAGGTGTCGATGATCGTGTAGTCGTGCCGCGCCTTCTTGTTCTGGGCGATCAGCTTGCGCCCTTTTTCCTTAGCCATAGTGCGGTCATTTTCGCACTACGGACCCACCCCGAGGCCACCCAATACCGCGCGGGCCCGTTCCTCGGCCCCGTCCGCCACCGCCAGGTCCGGCTGGATGCCGCCGCCGTCGAGGCTGCGGCCCCCCGGGGTGCGGTACGTGCCGACCGTCAGCTCGGCCACCGAGCCGTCCGGGAGCCGCGTCGGCATCTGCACCGAGCCCTTGCCGAAGGTCCGGGTGCCGACCGTGACGGCGCGGCCGCGGTCCTGCAGGGCGCCCGTGACGAGTTCCGCCGCGCTCATCGTGCCGCCGTCCACCAGGGCCACGAGCGGCCGGGCCGTGTCGCCGCCCGGCGGGGCGTACAGCGCGTGCTGGTCCCCCCGTACGTCGTACGTGGCCACGAGCCCGCCGTCGAGGAACGCGGCGGCGGCCGTCACCGCCTCGGTGACCAGCCCGCCGGTGTTGCCGCGCAGGTCGAGCATGACCCCGGAGCCGGGCGGGGCGGCGCGGACGGCGTCCCGGACCCGTTCGCCGGAGCCGCGGGTGAAGGAGGCGACCTTGATGACGGTGATCCCGCCCGGGAGTTCTCGTACGGTCACCGGCTCGGCGCGCATTTCCTCGCGCCGCACGGTCTGGGTGAGGTCGACGCCGCCGCGGGTCAGGTGCAGCACCGCGGGGGTGCCGGCCGCGCCGCGCAGCAGGGCCACCACCTCGGGGACGTGCAGCCCGGTCACGCCCTGCCCGTCGACGCTCAGCAGCCGGTCGCCGGCGCGCAGGCCGGCCCGGGCGGCGGGGCCGCCGGGCTGGACCCGGTCGATCTCGACGCGGCCGTCCTGGCAGCGCTGGACCCAGAGCCCGACGCCGGTCCAGCGTCCGTCGAGGTCCTCGGTGAAGGTCTCGTACTCGTCCCGGTCGTAGACGGTGCCCCAGCGGTCTCCGCTGCGGCTGACCACCTCCTGGGCGGCGTCCTTGCCGGACTTCCCGGCGGCGGCGGCCTCCCCTGCGGCGCGGGCGACGGCCTCCCGGTCCGCGGTGCCGGCCGCACGGGGCGGGGCCGCGGCCCCGGGGCCCCGCGCGGGCCCGTCCACACCGCGGGCGATCAGCACGGCTCCCGAGCCCGCCGCGTCCGCGGGGGTGTCGAAGTCCCAGCAGCCGGTACTCGCGGCGGTCGCGACGGCCACGAGGAAGACCAACGTCAAAACGGCCCCGCGACGCAGGTCGCGGGGCCGGAGACAGAAGGCGGGCAGTCCCGGCATGGCGCCGAGTCTAGGACAAGCCCCGTGGCGGTACGGGTGGTTGGCCGTACCGCTCGCGGGGCGCTCGTCACACCTTCAGGTACTTGCGCAACGCGACGAAGGCGGCCAGGGAGGGCATGAGCAGCCCGATGACCAGCACCAGCGGCAGCTTCGTCAGGACGGAGTCCCAGCCGATGAAGTTGATCAGTTCCATCTTCGTGCGCAGCGCGGCGCCGTGGTCGATCACGAAGTACTGGCCGGCGCCCAGCATGCCGCAGGCGAAGATGGCGCCGATGAGGCCGGCGAAGGCGGCCTCCATGATGAACGGCACCTGGATGTAGAAGCTGGACGCGCCCACCAGCCGCATGATCCCGGTCTCGCGCCGCCGGCTGAAGGCGGAGACGCGCACGGTGTTGACGATCAGCAGCAGCGCCACGATCAGCATGATCAGCATGATGCCGAGGGCGGCCCAGTTGAGGTAGCCGAGGAGCCGGAAGATGTTGTCCATCACCGTGCTCTGGTCCTCGACCGACTGGACGCCGTCACGCCCGGAGAAGGAGGTCGTGATGACCTTGTACTTCTCCGGATGCTTGAGCTTGACGCGGAAGGACTCCTGCATCTGGTCCGGGGTGATGGAGCCGGCCAGGGCGGTGTGGCCGAATTGCTCTTGGTAGTGCTTGAAGGCGTCGTCGGAGGACTCGTACGTGACCTTCTCGACGAGGTCCATGCCCTTGAGCTCGGTCTCCAGGGCCTGCTTCTGCTCCGGGGTCACCGCACCCTTGGAGCAGGAGCCCCCACTGGTGGTCTCGGCGTCGTTCTTGTTGCAGAGGTAGACCGAGACGTTGACCTTGTCGTACCAGTAGCCCTTCATCGTGCTCACCTGCTCGCGCATGAGCAGGGAGCCACCGAACAGGGCCAGCGACAGGGCCACGGAGATGATGACCGCGAAGGTCATGGTGAGATTGCGACGGAGACCGACGCCGATCTCCGACATGACGAACTGGGCGCGCATTGCGTCTCAGGGACCTTTCAGTGCTGGTAGCCGTAGACGCCGCGCGACTGGTCGCGCACGAGTCGGCCCTGTTCGAGTTCGATGACGCGCTTGCGCATCTGGTCGACGATCTGCTGGTCGTGGGTCGCCATGATCACGGTGGTGCCGGTCCGGTTGATCCGGTCCAGCAGCTTCATGATCCCGACGGAGGTCTGCGGGTCGAGGTTGCCGGTGGGCTCGTCCGCGATCAGCAGGGCCGGACGGTTGACGAAGGCGCGGGCGATGGCCACGCGCTGCTGCTCACCACCGGAGAGCTCGCCGGGCATCCGGTCTTCCTTGCCGCCGAGCCCGACCAGCTCGAGGACCTGCGGGACGGCCTTGCGGATCTCGCCGCGCGGCCGGCCGATGACCTCCTGGGCGAAGGCCACGTTCTCGGCCACCGACTTGTTGGGCAGGAGCCGGAAGTCCTGGAAGACGGTCCCCAACTGGCGCCGCATCTGCGGAACCTTCCAGTTGGAGAGTCTGGCGAGGTCCTTGCCCAGGACGTGCACCTGGCCGTGGCTCGCCCGCTCCTCACGCAGGATGAGCCGCATGAAGGTGGACTTGCCGGAGCCGGAGGAGCCGACCAGGAAGACGAACTCGCCCTTCGCGATGTCCAGGGAGACATCTCTGAGTGCGGGGCGGCTCTGCTTCGGGTAGGACTTGGAGACGTTGTCGAATCGGATCACGGGTGCACCACGGTCGCCGGGAGTAGGTGTGCGTGACCATACGCGAACGGGCGCGAGGTGTGGACCCGGCGTCCGGAGTTGCCCGATATATCCCCGTCTCCGAGGTGCCCTCGACGCGATTGCCCGGACGGGCCGCGCCGAATGTCGGCGAAGCTGGCACAGTGGTAGGGGGAACGGTCTCGTTCCCCGCGCCGTTGTCCCTCATGGAGGGACACCAAGGGGACGAGAGGAGGAGCGCATGACATATGACCGGCTCGTGTGCGCGAACTGCGCCGCACCCGTCAGCCAGGGCCGTTGCCCTGTGTGCCGGGCGAACCGGGAGCGCCTCCAGCAGGAGGGCCCCTTCTCCGGCCTGAACCCCGTGGCGCTCATCGCGCTTCTGGTGGTCCTGGTCGCCGCACTGGCGCTGGTGGCCCAGCAGACGGCATAGCCCGCACAGCCCGCGCCACGTCCCGATCAAGCGCATCACGCACCACCGCATGACCGAAGGGCCCGTACGCCTCCTCGTGAGGTGTACGGGCCCTTCGGTCGTGTCCGGGCGCTTACGCGGTCTGCTCCTGCTGCTTGCGCCAGCGGATACCGGCCTCGAGGAAGCCGTCGATCTCGCCGTCGAGCACCGCCTGCGGGTTGCCGACCTCGAACTCCGTCCGGAGGTCCTTGACCATCTGGTACGGGTGCAGGACGTAGGAGCGCATCTGGTTGCCCCAGGAGCTGCCCGCGTCCTTGAGGGCGTCCATCTTGTCCTTCTCCTCCTGGCGGCGCCGCTCGAGCAGCTTGGCCTGGAGGACGTTCATGGCGCTGGCCTTGTTCTGGATCTGCGAGCGCTCGTTCTGGCAGGAGACCACGATGCCGGTCGGCAGGTGCGTGATGCGCACCGCCGAGTCGGTCGTGTTGACGCCCTGGCCGCCGGGGCCGGAGGCGCGGTACACGTCGATGCGCAGCTCGCCCTCGTCGATCTCGACGTGGTCGCTGGACTCGACGACCGGCAGCACCTCGACGCCCGCGAAGGAGGTCTGGCGGCGGCCCTGGTTGTCGAAGGGCGAGATTCGGACGAGCCGGTGGGTGCCCTGCTCGACGGAGAGGGTGCCGTAGGCGTACGGGGCCTTGACCACGAAGGTGGTCGACTTGATGCCGGCCTCTTCCGCGTACGAGGTCTCGTAGACCTCCGTCGGGTAGCCGTGGCGCTCGGCCCAGCGCAGGTACATGCGCTGCAGGCGCTCGGCGAAGTCGGAGGCGTCCACGCCGCCGGCCTCGGCACGGATGTTGACCAGCGCCTCACGCTCGGCGTACTCGCCGGAGAGCAGGGTGCGGACCTCCATCTCGTCCAGCGCCTTGCGGACGGAGACCAGCTCCGTCTCCGCCTCGACCAGGGTGTCCGCGTCGTCCATCTCCTGGGCGAGCTCGAAGAGCACCGCGAGGTCGTCGATACGGCCGCGCAGGGTCTCGGTCTTGCGGACCTCGGCCTGGAGGTGCGAAAGCTTGCTCGTGATCTTCTGGGCGGCTTCCGGGTCGTCCCACAGGGACGGCGCGGCGGCCTGCTCCTCGAGCACGGCGATATCTGCCCTCAGCTTGTCGAGGTCCAGGACGGCCTCGATCGACCCCATGGTCGAGGAGAGGGACTTCAGCTCTTCGGAAACATCGACGACTGCCACGGGTCCAGCGTAGCCGGTCCCCGGACGGCGATCTCCGGGCAGGCCGGATCACCCGTACTGATGGACCTCCGTGCGGGCGTACGCTCACCGTATGACTGTTCCCCTCGTCAAACGCCGCCATGTGGACCACATGCGTGTCACGACGACGAGCTGTCTGCCGCCGGACCATCCCCAAGCCTGATCCACCCCGATCCGACTTGGTCCTGTACGCGGCCACGCGGCCCCGACGCCATCCCTGTCGGCGGCCCTCCCCTTCCGCGACCCCGCCACCCCTTGGGGACAGGACCCCGTGACATCCGAAACGGAGACGTCATGCCGTCCGCGCACTCCCTTCCCGTCCTGGACCTCTCCCGGGCGGACGACCCGGCCCAGCGGGCCGATTTCCTGAAGGCACTGCACGCCGCCGCCCGCGACAGCGGTTTCCTGCACCTCACCGGGCACGGCGTGACCGCCGCCGAGACCGCCCGCATCCTGGAGCTGACCAAGGCCTTCTTCGCGCTCCCGGAGGCCGACCGGCTGGCCGTGAGCAATCTGAACTCCCCGCACTTTCGCGGGTACACCCGCATCGGGCACGAGCTGACCGGCGGCGCCTCCGACTGGCGCGACCAACTGGACGTCGGCGCCGAGCGGCCGGCGCCGGAGCTGGGGCCGGGCGACCCGGCGTACCTGTGGCTGGAGGGGCCGAACCAGTGGCCTGCGGCGCTGCCGGAGCTGCGGGCGGCGGTGCTGGAGTGGCAGTCCCGCCTGGCGGCGGTGGCCCACCGGCTGCTGCAGGAGCTCCTGGCCTCGATCGGCGCCCCGTCGGACTTCTTCGACGCGGCCTTCGCGGACCGGCCGCACCTGCACACGAAGCTGATCCGCTACCCCGGGGCCGCCCCGTCGGGCGCGGACCAGGGCGTGGGCGCGCACAAGGACTACGGCTTCCTGACGCTGCTGCTCCAGGACTCGGTGGGCGGGCTCCAAGTGGTGCGCGACGGCGGCTTCGTGGACGTCCCGCCGCTGCCCGGGGCCTTCGTGGTCAACCTCGGGGAGCTGCTGGAGATCGCGACGGAGGGGTACCTGACCGCCACCGACCACCGGGTGGTGAGCCCGCGGGGCGGGGTGGAGCGGTTCTCGGTGCCGTTCTTCTACAACCCGCGGCTGGACGCGGTGGTGGACACGGTCCCGGGCGACTACCTGCGGTCGGCGCCGGGTGTCGCGCACGACGCGTCGAACCCGCTGCACGCGGAGTACGGGCGCAACGAGCTGAAGGGCTGGGTCCGGGCGCACCCCGCCGTTGCGCGGCGCTGGCACCCGGAGCTGGTCGGCGCGTAGCTCCCGGGGCGGGGCCCCACCCCACGGGCTCCGCCCGGACCCGCGCCTCAAACGCCGGCGGGGCTGGATTCTGGCTGATGCGCCTGGTGGCAGCTCTGCCGGCGTTTGAGGCGCGGGGTCCGGGGCGGAGGACCGGTGGGCGGCTACGGGGTGCGGGGGGCCGTGCGTTTGCTGTCCTGCGGGGGCGCGGGGTCGTCGCCGCCGGACACGGCGAGCCACGTGCCCAGGCCGACCGCCGCGACCAGCAGGGCCGCACCCGCGGACAGGGCGAGGCGCCGCTTGCGCGCGGCCTCCGCACGGTGCCGGGCCGCGCCCGGGCGGTGCCCGCCGGCGGGGCGGGGCACCCGCGCCGTGCCCAGCGCGCCCCCCGCCAGTTCGTCGGGCCCCGGCACCCGCATGGAGGTGTGCGTGTCGCGGTTCGAGTCCGTCGCGGAGCCCGGCACCAGCGGGACCACGCCCCGGCGCCGGACGGGATCCGCCGCCGGTTCCTCCGAGGAGCCCTGCTCCGGCTCCGCGTCGTCCGGCTCGTCCACGTCCAGCGGCGGCATCCCGGCCAGGAGCGGCAGGAGGTCCCGCAGGCGTACGGAGAGCTCCGAGGCCCGCAGCCGGGACGCCGGGGCCTTCGCCAGGCACTGGACCATCAGCTGCCACAGCTCGTCGGGGATGCCCGGCAGCGGCACGACCGTCTCGGTCACGTGCCGCCGCAGCACCGCCCCGGGGTGCCCGCCGCCGAACGGGGTGAAGCCCGCCAGCAGCTCGTACAGCACGGTGGCCAGCGCGTATATGTCCACGGCCGCCCGCGGGGGCAGCCCCTCCACGATCTCCGGCGCCAGATAGTCCGGCGTGCCGATGATCCGCGTCGTGGGGGCCGAGGGCCGCCCGGCGGAGGTCCGCCGCGGCGAGTCGATCAGCTTCGCCACGCCGAAGTCGGTCAGCAGCGCGGGATGCGCACCGCCCGGCCCGAGGGGCCCCTGCATGTCCAGCAGGACGTTCTCCGGCTTCACGTCCCGGTGCACGACCCCCGCCGCGTGCGCCGCGGCGAGCGCGTCCGCCACGTCGGCGACGATCGCGACGGCCGCCTCGGGGGCGAGCCGCCGCTCGCGGTCGAGGCGCGTACGAAGGTCCGTACCGCGGACGAGGTCCATGACGAGGGCGAGGTCGTTGCCGTCGACGACGAGGTCCCGGACGGAGACGACGTGCGGGTGGTCCAGGCCCAGCAGCGCGCTGCGCTCCTGGACGAACCGTCCGACCAGCTCCTGGTCGGACGCGAGGTCCTCGCGCAGCAGTTTGACGGCGACGGGCCCGTCCGGCCCTTCGCCCAGCCACACCGTGCCCGCGCTGCCGCGCCCCAGGATCTGGTGCGCGGTGTACCGGCTGCCGATCTTCCGTGCCACGACTGCTCCCTCAGCGGCTGGCGTACGGCACCAAAGCTACGCGGCCGAATGGGGGTTGTAGGCCAGCAGGGGCCCCGATTCGCGGCGACCTTCACTTCTGCGGGCGAAATCGGGCCCTGGAAGTCGACAAATCCACGAAGTCGGCGCTACAGGGCCCCGGCCCCGCTCACTGTTGGGTGCCGTCCGTGGCGTCGCCGATCGTGCCGATCCAGTCGGCGGCCTCATTGCCCCAGGTCCACACCTGGTCCCACCAGCCGCGGCCGGTGCCGACCCACTCCTGGAGCGGGGTCAGCTCCCAGACCAGCCAGCCGGCGACGAAGAACACCAGGATCAGGACCAGGCAGCCCTTGAGGCAGCCCAGGCCCGGGATGTGCACCGGGTTGGCGCTGCGGCGGCGCGGCTCGCGCGGCTCCCGGGGGGCGGGCTGCTGCGGCGGCGGACCCTGCGGGGGCTGATGCGCGGGCGCCTGCGGCTGCCGGTACTGGGGCTGCTGCGGCTGCTGGTACGGCTGAGGCTGGTGCTGCTGCGGCTGGTAGTGCTGCGGCGGCGGAGGGGCGTACTGCTGCTGCGGGTGCTGCGGCTGCTGCTGGTACTGGGGCCGCTGAGGCTGCTGGTACTGGGGCCGCTGAGGCTGCTGGTACTGCTGCGGCGGCGGTCCCTGCCGGTACGGCTGCTGCTGCGGGGGCGCGGGCGGCGGCCCCTGCCGCTGCGGCCGCCGGCGCAGCGGGTCCTCGCTCGGGTCGAGGTACTGGACCTGCGTCTGCTCGTTGCGGTCGCGGGCCGCCTGCATCTGCGACTGCCACGGGTGCGGCTGGTCCGGCTGCTGTACGGGCGGCATGACCGAGGTCGGGTCGGGCCCGGGGGCTCCCGTGCTCGGCAGTACGGACGTGGCGTCCGCCGCGCCGACCGGCGGCAGGACGCTGGTCATGCCGTTGGGGTCGTAGCCACCCATCGGCGAGCCGCCCCGCCCGGACAGCACCTGCGTGGCGTCCGCGGCGCCCGGGGTCTGGGGGACCGGCGCGGGCGAGGGGTCGGGGGCCAGCAGCGCGCCGACGCCGAGCGCGGCCTCCACCTGCTGCGGAGCGCAGTGCACGCCGATGCCGGCGGCGACCACGCGCAGGCCGCGGGCCAGGCTTTCGGCGCTGGGGCGCTCCGTCGGCTCCTTGCGCAGGCAGCGCTCGATGACCGTCCACAGCGGCTCGGGCACCGTCGCGGGCCGCTGCGGCTCCTCGCTGAGGTGGCGGTGGAGCACCTCCAGCGCGGTGCCTCCGGCGAAGGGCGGCCGCCCGGTGAGCAGCTCGTAGAGCAGGATGCCGGCGCCGTAGATGTCGACGGCGGAGGTCTGCGGGCGGCCCTCGGCGGACTCGGGGGCCACGTAGGCGGGGGTGCCGACGAACTCGTGGGTGCGCGTCAGGCCCGGGGAGTCGGCCAGGCGGGCGATGCCGAAGTCGGTGAGCATCGGCTTCATCTGGCCGTCGCGCTCGTCGAGCAGGACGTTGGCGGGCTTCAGGTCGCGGTGGACGACGCCGTCGGCGTGGCTGGCGGCGAGCGCGTCCGCGATCTGGGCGGTCAGCAGGCTCGCGGCGACCGGCGTGAAGGGGCCGTTCTCGCGGAGGTACTTGTGGAGGTCGGGGCCGTCGATCAGGTCCATGACGAGCGCGAGCAGGTCGCCCTCGACGACGAGGTCGCGGGTGCGCACGATGTTGGGGTGGGTCAGGCGCAGCAGGACGGAGCGCTCGCGCAGGAAGCGCATGACGATGTCCGCGTCCTGGGCCAGCTCCTCCTTGAGGACCTTGATCGCCACGGTCTCGCCGGGGTGCCCCGCGACTGCCGCCTCGGCGCCGGCCATCTCCCTCTGGCGGGCACGCCAGACAGTGCCCGTGGCGCCGCGTCCCAGCGGCTCCTCGAGCAGGTACTTGCTGCCGACTGGCCGCACGTCGCGCGCTCCCCTGCTGTCGTTCTCGTCATCGATCCGGCATCGATCCGTCATGAATCCGGTCGAAGGTTTTCCGGCCCACTCTAGGGGGTGTCCCCTGGGAAGACGCCGGGCGCCGGAGGTTGGTTGCCGCACATATGTACGAAGGATGATGTTTGCGGTGTATGCCAGGGGCGTTTTTCCTCGCCTTGCTGTCCGTATGTGAACGGTGCTGATACCCGCCCGCGACCGATCAAGATCAATTGTCGGCGGCTGCCGGGCGTGTTGTCCGTGACAGGTGCGAGGATGCACCCGTACGGAACGGCCGGGACGGGAGCCCCGCCGTCCCGCAGGCCTGACCGGACGACGCGTCCGTGCCGGGTGGGGGCGAACGGGCAGGCATGTCCCGTGGTTTCCCGCCGGGCGCACACACCGCGCACCGCGCAGAAGGGACCGCTGACGGCGATGCAGATCCGGCTGACCGTCCTTGGGTCGCGCAGCGGCCACCAGACCGCGACCGCGCCCGCGAGTTGCGACGTACTCGTCACCGCGCCCGCCGGCACCCCGCTCGCCGCGGTGGCCTCCGGGCTCGCGGCCACCGTCGGCGGACCCGACACCGGAGGCACCGTCATCCTGTACGCTGGCGCGGAGCGGCTCGACCCGCAGCGCCGGGTGCTGGGCGAGCCCCCGCTGGTGGACGGGGCGGTACTGGCCCTGCACGGGCCGGTCCCGGACGTCCTGCCGGACGAGGACGGCCCCGGCGGCCCGCAGCTGCACGTGGTGGCCGGCCCGGACGCGGGCGGAGTCCACCTGCTGCACCCCGGAGCGATCCGCATCGGCCGCTCGGCCGACGCGGACGTCCCGCTGGACGATCCGGACGTGTCCCGGCTGCACTGCACGGTGACGGTGCTCCCGGACGGCCGGGTGTCCGTGGCGGACCTGAACTCGACGAACGGCACGACGCTGGACGGCGTCCCGGTCGGCTCCGGCCCGGTGCCGCTGGCGCCGGGGGCGCTGCTGTGCGTCGGCGAAACCACCCTGCGGCTGGCCGACGGGGCCACCGGGCACGCAGAACCGCTGCCGGTGACCCCGGACCTGGAGGGCCACCTCTCCCTCACCCCGCAGCCGGGCGCCCCCGCCGGGCTCCACCCCGACGCGGCGCCCCCCGGGGACCTTGCACCGGACACCCCGCCGGGACCGCACCTCGCGGACCCCGCCCCCTCGGACCCGGGCTTCGCCGCCGCCACCGCCACCGCCACCAACCCGGGGCTCGACCCGGCACAGGGCGGCCGCCGCAAGGCGCTCGGGGCCTGGGCCCGCAAGTGGGTGCGCGGGGAGGAAGCCCCCGAGGAACGGGTCGCGACCGAGGCGTCCGTCGCCGCGCGGCCCGACCCCGACGACCCGGCCGCGCTGCTGCTGGCCGCCCTCGGGCCGACCCGGCGGCTGTGGTCCCGCGAGCCGGGGGCCCTCGACGTCGGCCTCGGGGCCGGAAGCCGGGTGGCGCTGCGCGAGGCCGGCGCCCTCGGGATCGCCGGTCCCCGGGCGCGGCTGACCGGGGTCGCCCGCTGCGTCGTCGCCCAGCTCGCGGCCCTGCACGCGCCCGGGCAGCAGCTGGAGATCGTGCTCATCGCCGCCGACCGGGCCCGCACCCTGGCGCAGCGGCGGGGGGACTGGGGCTGGCTCGGCTGGCTCCCGCACGTACGGCCCGCGCACGGGCAGGACTGCCGGCTGCTGCTCGCGTACGACCGCGACCAGGCCGCGGCCCGTACCGGCGAGCTGACGCGGCGGCTCGACGACAGCCTGCTCGGCACCAACTGGGCCGCCGCCGACGCCCTCGCCGTCCAGGAGGCCTCGTCCGCCTACCGGGGCCCGCACACCCTCCTCGTCCTCGACGGGGATCCCGGTGCCGGGCCGCTGCGCGACATCACCGGCCGGCTCGCCTCGCACGGCCCCGCCGCCGGCATACACGTGCTCGTGCTCGCCGAGGCCCCGCCCGCCACCCCCGCGTCCCCGGTCGCCGCGACGTACGAGGCCGCCTGCGCGAGCACCCCCGCCTTCCGGGACTGCGGTGCGGTCGCCCTGCTCAGCGGGGACGTGGCCACCGCCATACGGACCTTCGCGGTGCGCGGCGGCAAGCCGCTCCCGCCCGGCGAGACGGCCGTCGCCGACGCCGTGTCCCTGGCCTGGGCCGAGCGGTTCGCCCGCGCCCTGGCCCCGCTGCGGGCCGACTCGCAGGGCGCCGAGACCTACCGGCCCGCCAGCGCCGCCCTGCCCCAGACCTCGCGGCTGCTCGACGAGTTGGGGCTCGCCCGCGCCACCCCGGCCTCCCTGATGGCCCGTTGGGCCGCCGCCACCGACCAGGGGCAGGGCGTCGGCGGGCTCGTCGAGGTCGTGCTCGGCACCGGCCGGCGCGGACCTGCCGGCGCCGAACTCACCGCGGACGGGCCGCACCTGCTCATCGAGGGACCCGCCGGCAGCGGCCGCACCGAACTGCTGCGTTCCGTCGCCGCCTCCCTGTCCGCCGCGGCCCGTCCCGACCGGCTCGGCCTGGTGTTGCTCGACGGGGCCGGCGGCGAGCGCGGCGACGGGCTGCAGCCCTGTACCGAACTCCCGCACGTCTCCGCCCACCTGGTCGCCTCCGATCCGCTGCGCATGCGGGAGTTCGCCCAGGCCCTCGGCGCCGAGCTCAAGCGGCGCGCCGAACTGCTGGAGGGGGCGCCCTTCGCCGACTGGCACGCCCGGCGGGAGCTCGCCGACCGGATGGTCTCGCCCCGCCAGCCCGCCTCCGGCGAGCTGCGCGGCGAACTCGACCCGTCCCCCGGCCCTTCGGGCCGGGCAGACCCCACCCGTACCGGCACGCTGCGGCTGCGCTCGGCGGCCACCCGCACCGAAGCGGCCGCGGGCCCGAGCCCGCTGCCCCGGCTCGTGGTCCTGGTGGACGACTTCGACGCGCTGGTCGCGCCCGGGCTCGGCGCCACGGGCCGCCCCGCCGCCGGCTCGGTGGTGCGCGTGCTGGAGGCGGTGGCCCGCGAGGGAGCCCGGCTCGGCGTGCACCTGGTCGCCACCAGCGCCCGCCCGGACCGGACCGCCGACACCGAACTGGCCCGGCTGACCACCCTGCGCGTCGAGCTGGACGCGCCCGACCAGCCGGGCCCGGGCCGCGGGCTGCTCCGGTACGCCGACGGCCGGACGTTCCCGTTCCAGGCCGGCCGGGTGACGGGCCGGATCCCCCGGACGGCGACGCTGCGGCCGACCGTGGTCCCGGTCGAGTGGGACCGGATGGGCGACCCGCCGGCCCGCCGTCCGGTCCGCGAACTGGGCAACGGACCGACCGACCTCGCCCTCCTGGCCAGCGCCCTGGACCGGGCGTCCCACCTGGTCTCGGCGGTACCGGTGCTGTTCCCGCCCGCCCCCTGAGGCCGGGCCGCGCTCCCGCCACGCGCTATTGCGGGGGCGCGCGGGTCGGCGTAGACCTGTGGGACGGGACACACCACAGGCATCGGGGGCAGAGCCATGCGCAGGCACGCAGTGAGCGGACCGACGACCCGCACGAAGCCGCGTACGAAGACCCGCGGGAGAAGCCGTACGACACTCACCTGGACGGCGCTCGCCGCCACCGCCGCGCTCGTGATGACGGCGTGCGGCGGCGGGGACGACAAGGAGGACCCGCCCCGGGGCGCCGAGGCCTCCACCGGGCAGGGCGTCCAGTTACCGCAGCTGGCGGGCGAGAAGCTGGAGGTCGCGGCGGTCTGGACGGGTCCGGAGCAGGCCAACTTCGTGAAGGTGCTGAAGGAGTTCGAGAAGCGGACCGGCGCCACCGTCACCTTCGTCCCGGCCCAGGACCCGATCGTCACCTTCCTCGGTACGAAGATCGCGGGCGGCCAGCCGCCGGACGTGGCGCTCCTCCCGCAGGTCGGCGCGCTGGTCTCGGCGGTGCAGAACAAGTGGGCGCAGCCGGTCGGACCGGAGGCCAAGGCCCAGCTCGACCAGAACTACTCGAACGGCTGGAAGACGCTGGGCGCGGTCGACGGCACCCAGTACGGCGTGTACTACAAGGCCGCCAACAAGTCGCTGATCTGGTACAACGCGAAGGCCTTCGCGGCGGCGGGCGTGCAGCCGCCGGCGACCTGGAAGGACCTGCTGACCGCTGCCGACACGCTGTCCGCCTCCGGCACCCCGGCGGTCTCGGTGGCCGGCGCGGACGGCTGGACGCTGACCGACTGGTTCGAGAACGTCTACCTCTCGCAGGCGGGTCCGCAGAAGTACGACCAGCTGGCCAAGCATCAGATCAAGTGGACGGACGACAGCGTCAAGCAGGCGCTGACCAGCCTCGGCGAGCTGTTCGGCCGCAAGGACTTCCTGGCCGGGGGCCAGAGCGGGGCGCTGGCGACCGAGTTCCCCAAGTCGGTGACGCAGACCTTCACCGGCGGTGACCGCCCGGCGGCCGCGATGGTCTTCGAGGGCGACTTCGTGGCGGTGAACATCGCGCAGACCGAGGCGAAGGTGGGCACGGACGCCCTCGTCTTCCCCTTCCCGGCGGTCGGCGCCAAGGCCCCCGTGGTCTCGGGCGGTGACGTGGCGGTCGCTCTGAAGGCGTCGAAGGGCGCCCAGGCGCTCCTGACCTTCCTGGCCTCGACGGACGCGGCGGAGATCCAGGCCCGGGAGGGCGGCTTCGTCTCCCCGAACAAGGCGGTCGACTTCGGCGCCTATCCGAACGCCATCCAGCGCGACATCGCCAAGACGCTGATCGCGTCGGGCGACGACTTCCGCTTCGACCTGTCCGACCAGGCCCCGGCGGCCTTCGGCGGGACTCCGGGCGCGGGCATGTGGAAGGACCTCCAGGACTTCCTCGCGAACCCGACGGACGTGGCGGGGGCCCAGGCGAAACTGGAGGCGGACGCGGCGAAGGCCTACGGGAACTGAGCCGTGTCGGCCACGGCGAACACCTCCACGTCGGCCGCTTCGGTGACGGCCGCCGCCAAGGCGAGCGAGGCCCGTCGGCGGCGGCTGATCGCCGCCGCCTTCCTGCTGCCCTCCCTCGTGCTGCTCGGCGCGCTCGTCGTCCACCCCATCGGCTACTCCCTCTACCGCAGCCTCTTCGACCGCTCCGGCGACTCCTTCGTGGGCGCCGGGAACTACCGCGAGATCATGCACGACGACACGATCCGCACCGCGCTGAAGAACACCGCCGTGTGGGTGGTGCTGGCGCCGACCACGGCCACCGCCCTCGGTCTGATCTTCGCGGTGCTCACCGAACGGGTGCGCTGGGGCACGGCGTTCAAGCTGCTCGTCTTCATGCCCATGGCCATCTCGATGCTGGCGGCGGGCATCATCTTCCGGCTCGTCTACGACCACGACCCCGACCGGGGGGTCGCGAACGCCGTCTGGGTCGGCGTCCACGACAGCTTCGCGGAGTCCTCGGCCTTCCCGAAGGCCCGCCCGGGCCGCGATTCCCCGCTGGAGCCGGCCGCCGGGGGCGCGTACGTGACGCGCGACCCGGTACGGGTGGGCGCGCCGGCGCTGCTCCCGCTGGTCGGCGTGGCCCCGGAGGCGCTGCCCGGGGGGACCCGTACGGCGGTGGCCGCCGCCCCCGAGCCGGGCAAGGTCACCGGCACCGCCTGGCAGGACTTCACCCGGGGCGGGGGCGGCCGTACCAACACGGTCGACCCCACCGAGTCGGCGCTCGCCGGGATCCGGATCGAGGCGGTCAAGGACGGCCGGGTCGTGGACTCGGCGACGGCCCGCGCCGACGGCACCTTCACCCTGTCGGCAAAGGCCGACGGGGCGCTGCTGCGGCTGCCCGCCTCGAACTTCCGGGAGGCGTACGCGGGGGTGGAGTGGCTCGGCCCCACGCTCGTCACCGCGGCGGTGATCGGGGCGTACGTGTGGATGTGGGCCGGTTTCGCGATGGTGCTGATCGGGGCGGGGCTGGCCGCCGTACCGCGGGAGCTGCTGGAGGCGGCGCGCGTGGACGGGGCGGGCGAGTGGCAGGTGCTGCGCCGGATCACCGTGCCGCTGCTGGCGCCGGTGCTGGCCGTCGTCCTCGTGACCCTCGTCATCAACGTCATGAAGATCTTCGACCTGGTCTTCGTGATCGCCCCGGGCGCGGTGCAGGACGACGCCAACGTCCTCGCCCTCCAGCTCTACCGCACCTCCTTCGGCACGGACGCCGATCCGGGGCTGGGCAGCGCGATCGCGGTGCTGCTGCTGGTGCTGGTGGTGCCGGTCATGCTCTACAACATCCGCCGGATGCGGAAGGAGGGGCGCCGATGAGCACGGTGCACGGCGCGACCGGCCGGCTGGCCGCGCGGGTGGCGGGCGGGGCGCTGCGGGTGTTCCTGGTGCTCGCGGGGCTGTTCTGGCTGCTGCCCACCCTCGGGCTGCTGATCTCCTCCTTCCTCTCCCCCGCCGAGCTGAACCGGGGCGGGTGGTGGAAGGCGCTGACGGCCCCTTCCCGGCTGACGGCCGGGAACTACGAGCGGCTGCTGGAGAACGACACGATCACCGGCTCGCTCCTGAACACGGTGGCCATCGCCGTACCCGCGACGCTGCTCGTGCTCACCCTCGGCGCGCTCGCCGGATACGCCTTCGCGTGGCTGGAATTCCCGGGCCGCGACTGGCTGTTCCTGATCGTGGTGGGGCTGCTCGTCGTTCCCGTACAGGTGGCGCTGATCCCGGTCTCCGAACTCTTCGGCTCCATCGGCCTGTTCGAGACGACGGCGGGCGTCGTCCTCTTCCACACCGCCTTCGGGCTGCCCTTCGCCGTGTTCCTGCTGCGCAACTTCTTCGCCGAGATCCCGCGCGAGCTGCTGGAGGCCGCCCGGCTCGACGGGGCGGGCGAACTGCGGCTGTTCACCCGGGTGGTGCTGCCGCTGGGCGGCCCGGCGATCGCCTCGCTCGGCATCTTCCAGTTCCTGTGGGTGTGGAACGACATGCTCGTCGCGCTCGTCTTCGCGGACTCCGCGCACCCGCCGATCACGGTGGCCCTGCAGCAGCAGGTACGGCAGTTCGGCAACAACATCGACGTGCTGGCGCCGGGTGCGTTCCTGTCGATGGTGGTGCCGCTGGCCGTCTTCTTCGCCTTCCAGCGGCAGTTCGTGACGGGGGTGATGGCCGGGGCCGTCAAGTAGCCCGACGCATCCGTTGATTCGACCCGGGATCACCGGGTCGACAAGGGG
The DNA here is from genome assembly GCF_042736725.1 of Streptomyces sp. NPDC060028. NCBI lineage: Bacteria > Bacillati > Actinomycetota > Actinomycetes > Kitasatosporales > Streptomycetaceae > Streptomyces > Streptomyces sp. NPDC060028. The sequence goes on from NZ_JBHWVJ010000019.1 coordinate 66,730, forward strand.
TGTTGACGCTGCGTAACCCGAATGCCACACGCTGCGTAACCCGATCGCCACGCGTGCGGTTCCTGGGCCATATGCCCGCGCCGACCCCTGGATGTGCCGTGCCCCGGTTCAGCGTCATCGTGCCCGCGTACAAGGTCCAGGCGTACCTCCAGGAGAGTCTGGACTCGGTCCTGACCCAGTCCTACCCGGATCTCGAACTGATCGCGGTGGACGACGCCTCCCCGGACGCCTGCGGTTCGATCATCGACGAGTACGCCGCCCGGGACCCCCGGGTGACCGCCGTGCACCTGGCGCACCAGCTCGGGCTGGGCCCGGCCCGCAACGCGGGCCTGGCCCGGGCCACCGGCGACTACCTGGTCTTCCTCGACGGCGACGACACCCTGGCCCCCGGCGCCCTTCAGGCCATCACCGACCGGCTGAAGGCCACCGGCTCCCCCGACGTGCTCGTCTACGACTACGCGCGCACCTTCTGGACCGGGGAACTGGTGCGCAACCGCCTCTCCCACCGGCTCTCCGAGGAGGGCCCGGCCAGCTTCCGGCTCGCCGACCGCCCGGCGCTGCTCGGCATGCTGATGGTGGTGTGGAACAAGGCGTACCGCCGCGACTACGTGGAACGCGAGGGCCTCGAATTCCCGCCCGGCTTCTACGAGGACACCCCCTGGACCTACCCGGCGCTGCTGGCCGCGGAGTCCGTCGCCGTCCTGGACCGGGTCTGCGTGCACTACCGCCAGCGCCGGACCGGCTCGATCCTGACCACGTCCACCCGCCGCCACCTCGACATCTTCGACCAGTACGACCGTGTCTTCGGCTACCTCGCCACCCGCCCCGAGCTGGAGCGCTGGCGCCCCGCCGTGCACCGGCGGATGGCCGAGCACTTCTGCGCCCTGTACGCCGACCCGCGCCGGCTTCCGGGCGCGAGCCGGGCGGAGTTCTTCGGCCGGGCCTCGGCGCTGCTGCGCCGCTACCGCGCTCCGGGCCCGCGGCCGCTGTCCCTCTCCCGCACGGACCGGGTCCGCCACCTCCTGATGCGGCTGGGCACCCGGCGCACGTACCGCCTGCTGTCGGCGCTGCGCAGGGCCGCGCTGGCGACGGCGCGCACCGGCGCCACCACCTGTCGGGGCCTGCGCGAGGCCGCCCTGCGCCTGCACTACCGGATCCAGCGGCTGCTGCCGCTGCGGCCCGAGCTGGCGGTCTTCTCCGCGTACTGGCACGGCGGTTACGCCTGCAACCCGGCGGCCATCGAGGCCAAGCTGCGGGAGCTGGCCCCCCGGATGCGGACGGCGTGGATCTGCGACCCCGCGCACGCGGCGACCCTCCCCCGCCAGACGGCGGCGCTGCGGCCCGGCTCGGCGGCGTACTGGACCGCCCTGGCCCGGGCCGGCTACCTGGTCACCAACGTCAACTTCGACCGCGCGCTGGTCAAGCGGCCGGGCCAGGTCCTGGTGCAGACCCAGCACGGCACCCCGCTCAAGCGGGTCGGCCTGGACCTCCAGGACCGTCCGGCGGCCACCCCGACGACGGACTTCGCGGGCCTGCTGCGCGGCGCCGACCAGTGGGACTACCTGCTCTCCGCGAACCGCCACTCCACGCTGGTGTGGGAGAAGGCGCTCCCCTCGTCCTACACGACGCTGGAGTACGGCTACCCGCGCAACGACGTCTTCCACCGGGCCACCCCGTCGGACGTGCTCGAACTGCGCGCCCGCCTGGGCATCCCGGCGGGCTCCACGGCGATCCTGTACGCCCCCACGCACCGCGACTACCGGCGCAGCCGGCCGGACCACCTGGACTTCGAGCGGGTCCTGCGCGACCTGGGCCCGCGCTTCACGATCCTGACGCGCACGCACCTGACGTACGCGGACTGCGACCGCCCGTGGGAAGCGCACCCGCGGCTGCTGGACGTCTCCTCGCACCCCTCGGTGGAGGAACTCTGCCTGGCCTCCGACGCGTTGGTGACCGACTACTCGTCCCTGATGTTCGACTACGCGGCGCTGGACCGGCCGATCGTGATCCACGCGGACGACTGGGAGGCGTACGAGGCCGCGCGCGGCACGTACTTCGACCTGCGCTCGTGTCCGCCGGGCGCGATCGCCCGCACCGAGGACGAGCTGGTGGACATCTTCACCACGGGCCACTGGCAGGGCTCGCGCTCGGCCCAGCTGCGCTCGGCGTTCCGCGCGCGCTTCTGCTCGTACGACGACGGCCACGCCGCGGAACGCGTGGTCCGCCGCGTCTTCCTGGGCCAGCCGACCCCGCTCCCGGCGATCCTCCCCCTGGAAGACCGCCGCCCCACCCCGCCGGCCCCCACCCCGACCCCGGAACCGCCCCTGGCCCACCTCACGGCCGGCCTCTGGCCGTAGCGGCCGCGCACCTCAGCCCTCCGGCTTGCCGCGCGGCCGTCGGGCTTCCAGCACCTGCGCCTCGCCTCCGCGCTCCCGGATCCATCCCTCCAGCTCGCTTCCGGCCAACGTCCGGGAGCACCTCTCCTCGACGAACTCCACCGGCCCGAACAACGAACCCGTCAGCCCCGTGAGCACGGTGTCGTGGTCGACCCGAACCTTGAAGGAATTCTCCCGCAGCACCGCATGGCTGAGGTCCGCCCCACGGAAATCCACATTCAGAAGCGACGCCCCCATGAATCGCGTGCCACGACAACTGGCTCGGGTGGCGTCCACTCCGTAGAGATCCGCCCTGCCGAACTCTGCCCCGTCGAGTACGGCATGACGCAACACCGCGTGGTCAAGATTGGTACGGATGAAACGGGCATTGCTCGCGTCGGCACCGGTCAGGTCAGCACCTTGAAGATCTGCGCGATAAAATTCGGCCCCAACCAGCCTCGTATTCACAAGTGTTGTTTCGGTGAACCAGGATTCGGAGAAATCCGCGCCTGACAGATCGGCGCCACTCAAGTCGAGACCGATCACGTCCAGTCCGCCACTCTCGGTGGACAGCCACTCCATCAACCGTTCGGCAGCCTCGGCATCTGCCGGCATGAAGCCCGGCTTCCATCCGTCACGGGTACCAGATGACATCGTCTTCCCAACCGTTCCGCTCGATGATCCCTCGAATGTCGTCAATGGCGACCTGATCCGCATTGCGCATGTCGAGGATCACAATGCGCCCCTGCTCCAAGATTTGGTCCCGCACCTTACTCTCCCATTTCACACCGTCACGGGAAGGGTTGTAGGCGCCCGGCCACGGGCCATTTTTGTTGCGTATGTTGTTGAATGGGGGGTAGTCCGAATGGACTCCCTTGACGTCGTAGTACCGGCCGGTCGATGCCGAATAGAAGTCGCCGGAGTCCGCGTGCGTCGGACGGACGATGTCGTCTGGAAGCTTGCCGCGCTCTCGAAGGTCCAGACCCACCCTGGCCTCATCCTTCGACTTGACGTCGACCTGGCCACGGTGGTCGGGATCGTACTTGAGGTGCTCGAAGTCATCGACGCTACGGCTCTCCACCTCGTCGAGGTGGTCCCAGTGAAGGAGCTTTTCCTCGGGAGTGAAGGCTCGCGCGGCTCGTTCGGGCGTCCTGGCGTCTCACCGGACGGCGATTCGTCCGGCTTCGACGACTCGCGCTCCGGCGGACCGCCGGTCCCGTTGTCGGCAGCACCCGCCGCGCTGCCGTGCTGGCCCTGGTGTGGAACACCTGCGCCGTCACTGTGCCCGGATGTGGAGGGGGTGTCGGTGTGGGTGGTCATGCCGGCGGTGGCATGGTTGGGGTCGCCGTGGCCCGTTGGCGTGTGGTTGTCCGCGCTGTTGTGGACGGTGTTGTCGGCGGTGCCGCCGGGAGTGTGGCTGGTTGCGGTGAGGTCGTCGCCCACGTGGAGCGCGGCGTCGCCCGCGCCCAAGAGGGCCGGGACCTTCGCCGGGGCGGGCGCCGGCAGGGCGTGGGGGGCCTCGGCCACGGACTGGTGCGGGGTGCCGTCGGCCTTGAGGAGGTTGCCGTCCGGGTCCATGTACTTGGCCGGGCTGTCGAAAGGGAGCTTGACGGTGCCCGGGGGCAGTATGGCCGTACCCTCGGGGAGTTTGATGGCCCCGTCGGGGAGTCTGGTCACGCCTCCGGGTATCTCCGCCCCCGCGGGGAGCTTGACCGTGCCGTCGGATAGGAGACGGGCGCCTTCGGGGAGGGCGAACGCACCGTCGGAGATGGCCGGAACCTCGACCTTTCCGATGCCCTGGAAGCCGGACACGACGTCGCTGATCTTGGAGATACTGGCACCGGCACCCTTGAAGACGTACGTCATGGGGTCGATGACGTGACCGGCCTTGCCCGCGAGCGAGATCGCCTTCGCCGCCATGCCGGCCTTGCCCGCGCCCGACGCCGCGCCCCCCGCACCGCCCGTGGCGACGGTGGTGACCACGTTGAAGGTCACCGCGCCCGCCGCACGCGAGGGGTTGTGCTGCCACTCGTCCCAGGCCAGGAGCGCCTTGCCGGTCTCCTTCGCCGCGGTACGCGAGTCCCGCAGCCACGACGGCAGGTCCTTGTCGTCCGCCATCAGGAAGGCCACGTTCAGACCCGGGACAGAGGTGATCGCAGAGAACGTGGAGAGCTTGGCCAGACCGGTCCACGCCTGCCCGGCGGCGTCCCAGCCGTCAACACCCACCAGGGTCCCCAAACCCTTGAGGGTCCCCCACACCCCGTCGACGAGGACGCCCTTGCCGAAGTCCCAGGCGTGTTCCCAGACCTGCCACGCGGGAACCGACTCCTCGACCGCGTCACCCCACGGCAGCGACTTCGACGCCTTCAACGCCTTTGCGTCGTAGCCGTACATGCCCGCCGCATGCGAGCCGTCGCCCTTGGACAGGGGCACCCCGCAGAACAACGTGATGATCTTGTTGTAGCAAGCACGCTCCGCGTCCTGGAACTGCGCCCACACCTCCGCGACCTCATTGCGGCGATCGAGGTTCTCCTCGATCAGATCGCCGTCCTCACGCCACTTGTCCTCGTGGGACACCCTTCGTCCGGAAGGCCGCGGCTTCCTCACGCAGCCGGTCCAGCTTCTTCACCAGCGGGGTCACGTCATGCGCGTACGTCGTCAACGCACCCGAGATCACCTTCAGATCCGAAGTGAAAGAGGCCGTGACGTCGACGACCGGCTTCGTCACCGCGAACAACTGCTCCGCCTCCGGCGCCTGATAGAACGCCGACAACCCCCCGAACGTCGTGTGCACGTCCGACCCCGCCGAAGCGATCTGCGGACCGTCCCCCGACAGGGCCTTCGTCCTCGTCTCCAACTCCGCCAGATTCCCCGTGAAGACGGGTATCTCAGCCGGATCGACCGGATCGTTGCTCACTCACTGCCCCCCACACCACTGGCCGCCCCGCGGTCAGCGCCCCCGCGCCGACCGCCCCCACCATCCCTATCAACATCATTGTCGCTGTTGCAATCCGCAACAGCGAAGCCGTGGCTGGGATGTGACGGTTACTCCGCTACTCGGCGCCGGCCGGGGCGGACTTCAGGCCTGCGACGACCTGGTGGGCCAGGGTGTCCAGGTGGGGGGGCGTCACCGCGTCGCGGACGATGACCTGGCGCCAGTAGAGCGGGCCGATCGCGAGGTCCAGGGCATGGTCCGCGTTGATGCCCTCCGGGAGTTCGCCGCGGGAGACCGCGTCGGCGACGATGCCCTCCGCCATGCGGCGCTGGCCGTCGAGCAGGGCGCCGCGGACCGCCTCGGCGATCTCCGGGTTGCGGGCGGCCTCGACCAGCAGGTCCGGGATGACCGCCGAGGCCACCGGGTGCCGCAGCACGTGTGACATGACCTCCAGCAGCGCCCGTACGTCCCCGTACAGCGAGCCCGTCGCCGGGACCGGGAGGCCGTCCACCGCGAAGGCGCCCACGATGTCCAGCACCAGGTGGAGCTTGGACTTCCACCGCCGGTACACGGCCGTCTTGCCGACGCCCGCCCGGCGCGCGACGCCCTCGATGGACATCCGGGAGAACCCGACCGCGGCCAGTTCCGCCACGACCGCCGCGCGGATCGCTTCGGTCACGTCCTCGCGCAGCACGGCCGCGCCGGCGGGGGCGCGACGGGCCGGGGCGGGGGTGGCGGGGGCGGGTTCCGTGGTCATGCACCAGAGCATAGCCGCGCGGCCAGGACCTACTCGTCACGACGATACGGTTGCGTTCCGTTGGATCACACCCTAATCTCGCCGTAGCGACGATACGGACCCGTCCCATCGCCAGCCCGACCGACGCCACGACCCGCCCTGTCCCCGTCGAAAGCGAGCCCCGTGACCGTGACCACCGCCCCGGTGACCGCCGCACCGGCGACCCCCGCGGGCAGCTCCGCCGCAGAATTGGCCGCCGCTCACGGCCTGACCGTCAGCGGCGCCCGCCCCTCGCTGCCCCGCTACGTCGCGCAGCTATGGAGCCGCCGCCACTTCGTGACGGCGTACGCCACCGCCCGCATGCACGCCACGTACAGCACGGCCAAACTCGGCCAGGTCTGGCACCTGGTGACCCCGCTGCTCAACGCGGCCGTCTACTACTTCATCTTCGGCATCGTCATGCACGCCAGCAACGGCGTGCCGGACTACCTGCCGTTCCTGATCACCGGCGTCTTCGTCTGGGACTTCATCGGCAGCTCCATCAACGCCGGCACCCGCGCCGTCCACAGCAACCTCGGCCTGGTCCGCGCCCTGCACTTCCCCCGGGCGAGCCTGCCCATCTCCACCGTCGTGCAGCTCTTCCAGCAACTGCTCGTGACCATGGGCGCGCTGGTCATCCTGCTCCTCGCCTTCGGCCAGACCCCGAGCGCGTCCTGGCTGCTGGCCGTCCCCGCGCTCGTCCTGATGGCCGTCTTCTGCGCGGGCTGCGCCATGATCATGGCGCGGATCGGCTCGAAGAGCCCCGACGTCAGCCAGCTGATGCCGTTCGTCCTGCGGACCTGGATGTACTCCTCGGGCGTGATGTGGTCCATCGACTCCATGCTCAGGAAGGACGATCTGCCGCACTGGGTCGCGCTGCTGCTCAAGACGAACCCGGCGGCCGTCTACATCGACCTGATGCGCTTCGCGCTGATCGACAGCTTCAAGGCGCACGCGCTCCCGCACCACGCGTGGCCGATGGCGATCGGCTGGGCACTGCTCGCCGGCGTGGGCGGCTTCATCTACTTCTGGAAGGCTGAGGAGGAGTACGGCCGTGGCTGACACAGACACCGACACCGACACGGACACCCGTGTCCCGACCGTCATCGCGGACGAGGTCCACGTCGTCTACAAGGTGCACGGCGCCGGCGGCGGCAAGGGCAGGGGCAGCGCCACCGCCGCCCTCAGCCGGATCTTCTCCCGCAAGCCCGCCCCCGGCATCCGCGAGGTGCACGCCGTCCGGGGGGTCAGCTTCACCGCGTACAAGGGCGAGGCCATCGGCCTGATCGGCACCAACGGCTCGGGCAAGTCCACCCTGCTGGGCGCCATCGCCGGCCTCCAGCCGGTGGCCCGCGGCAGGATCTACTCGCACGGCCAGCCGTCCCTGCTGGGCGTCAACGCGGCGCTGATGAACGACCTGTCCGGGGAGCGCAACGTCGTGCTCGGCGGCCTCGCGATGGGCATGTCCAAGCAGCAGGTCCGTGAGCGCTACCAGGGCATCGTCGACTTCTCCGGGATCAACGAGAAGGGCGACTTCATCTCGCTGCCGATGCGGACCTACTCCTCCGGCATGGGCGCCCGGCTGCGCTTCGCCATCGCCGCCGCCAAGGACCACGACGTCCTGATGATCGACGAGGCCCTGGCCACCGGCGACGCCGCCTTCCAGCGGCGCAGCCAGGCCCGCATCGAGGAGCTCCGCGCGCACGCCGGCACCGTCTTCCTCGTCAGCCACAGCATCGGCACGGTCCGCGAGACCTGCGGCCGTGCGATCTGGCTGGAATCGGGGGTCATACGCATGGACGGCCCCGCGGCCGAGGTCTGCGACGCGTACGAGGCCTTCACCGCCGGGCGGTAGCAGTACGTACGAGGGCGGGCGGCCCGGGATCTGATGGTCCCGGGCCGCCCGCCCTCGTACCGTTTCGACCGCGTACTAGCTGTGCGCGCGCAGCAGCGAGCGCATCGTGCGCATCGCCACCGACAGGTTCGCCAGGTCGAAGTCGTCCGACCCCTGGATCTCCTCCAGCGTGGTCCGGGCCCGGCCGATGATCGCCGCGTTCTTCTCCTCCCAGGCCTTGAACCGCTCCTCGGGAGTCGACGTGCCGTCGCCCACCGCCAGCACATCGGCCGTCAGGGCCGCGTGCGCCGCGAACAGGTCCTCGCGGATGGAGGCGCGGGCCATGGACTGCCAGCGGTCCGACCGCGGCAGCTCGATGATCCGGTCCATCAGCTGGGTGATGCCGAGGCGGTCGGCGAGGTCGTAGTAGACCTCGGCGACGTCCAGCGGGTCCACACCGGTGCGGTCGGCGATCGCCACGATGTCCAGCGTCGGGAAGGCGGAGGAGAAGCCGGCCACCTTGGCCGCCAGCTCCTCCGGCACGCCCTCGCCGATCAGCTCGTCCATGATCGACTCGTACCACTCCAGGTCCGCGCCGCGCGCCAGCTTCGGCAGCTCCGACCAGACCTTCGTGACCCGCTCCGAGAAGAACTCGATGGTCTCGGTGATCTGGAGCGGCTGCGGCCGGTTGTTCAGCAGCCAGCGGGTGCCGCGCTCGACCAGACGCCGCGAGTGCAGCCGGATCCGGGTCTGGACGTCGGCGGCCACCTTGTTGTCGAGTGCCTCGACCGCGTCCCACACCTCGGCCAGGCCGAAGATCTCGCGGGCCGAGAGCTGCGCCCGCACGATCTCCTCCAGGGAGGCCCCGGTCTCCTCGCGCAGGCGGTGCAGGAAGGTCGAACCACCGGTGTTGACGGTGTCGTTGACCAGGACCGTGGTGATGATCTCGCGGCGCAGCGCGTGCCCGTCGACCTGCTCGGGGAACCTCGCGCGCAGGGCGCCGGGGAAGTACTCGTGCAGCAGGTGGCGCAGGTACGGGTCGTCCGGCAGCTCGGTGGTGATGAGCTCGTCCGCCACCGTGATCTTGGTGTAGGCGAAGAGGACGGCCAGCTCCGGCTGGGTCAGGCCCCTGCCGGTGTTCAGCAGCTCGCGGATCTGCCGGTCGTTGGGCAGGAACTCCAGCGCGCGGTCCAGCAGCCCGTCACGGCCCAGGCGGCGCATGAAGCGCTGCTGGGCGTGGAGCAGGCTGGGGGCCTGGGCCGCGCCGTTGGCGAGCGCGACGTTCTGGGCGTAGTTGTTGCGCAGCACCAGGTGTCCGACCTCGTCGGTCATCTCGGCGAGGAACTTGTTGCGCTGCTTGACCGTCAGGTCGCCGTCGGTGACCACCGAGTTCAGCAGGATCTTGATGTTCACCTCGTGGTCGGAGGTGTCCACGCCCGCGCTGTTGTCGATGGCGTCGGTGTTGATCTTGCCGCCCTCGCCGCCGGCGCCGGTGCGGGCGAACTCGATGCGGCCGAGCTGGGTCAGGCCCAGGTTGCCGCCCTCGCCGATGACCTTGGCGCGGACGTCGCAGCCGCTGACGCGGATGGCGTCGTTGGCCTTGTCGCCGACGTCGGCGTGCGTCTCGGCGGTCGCCTTGACGTACGTGCCGATGCCGCCGTTCCACAGCAGGTCGACCGGGGCCTTCAGGATGGTCTGCATCAGCTCGGCCGGGGTCATCTTGGTGACGCCCGCCTCGATGCCGAGGGCCGCGCGGACCTGCGCGTTGAGCGGGATGGCCTTGGCGGTACGCGGGTGGATGCCACCGCCCGCGGACAGCAGCGCGGTGTCGTAGTCGGCCCACGAGGAGCGCGGCAGCTCGAAGAGGCGGCGGCGCTCCGCGTAGGAGGTGGCGGCGTCCGGGTTCGGGTCGATGAAGATGTGCCGGTGGTCGAAGGCGGCGACGAGGCGGATGTGCTCGGAGAGCAGCATGCCGTTGCCGAAGACGTCGCCGGACATGTCGCCGACGCCGACGACGGTGAAGTCCTGGGTCTGGGTGTCGTGGCCGAGCTCGCGGAAGTGCCGCTTGACGGACTCCCAGGCTCCGCGGGCGGTGATGCCCATGCCCTTGTGGTCGTAGCCGGCCGAACCGCCCGACGCGAACGCGTCGCCCAGCCAGAAGCCGTACGCCTCGGCGACACCGTTGGCGATGTCGGAGAAGGTCGCGGTGCCCTTGTCTGCGGCGACGACGAGGTAGGTGTCGTCCTCGTCGTGGCGGACCACGCCCGTGGGCGGCACGACCTCGCCGCCCACCATGTTGTCGGTGATGTCGAGCAGCGCCGAGATGAAGATCTTGTACGAGGCGATGCCCTCGGCGAGCCAGGCGTCGCGGTCCACCGACGGGTCCGGCAGGTTCTTGGCGACGAAGCCGCCCTTGGCGCCGACCGGCACGATGACGGTGTTCTTGACCATCTGCGCCTTGACCAGGCCGAGGATCTCCGTACGGAAGTCCTCGCGCCGGTCGGACCAGCGCAGGCCGCCGCGGGCGACCTTGCCGAAGCGCAGGTGGACGCCCTCGACGCGCGGGGAGTACACCCAGATCTCGAAGGCCGGACGCGGGGCCGGCAGCTCCGGGATGGCCTGCGGGTCGAACTTCATCGACACGTACGAGTGCTGCTCGCCCGCGGAGTTCAGCTGGAAGAAGTTGGTGCGCAGCGTCGCCTTGATGAGGGTGAGGAAGGACCGCAGGATCCGGTCCTCGTCCAGCGAGGCCACCTGGTCCAGGGCCCCGTCCAGCTCCTCCAGCATGGCGTCGATGAGCTCGGTGCCGGCGGACTGGCGGCCGGGCGACATCCGGGCCTCGAACAGCGAGACCAGCAGCCGGGTGGTGTGGACGTTGTTGCGGAGGGTGTCCTCCATGTAGTCCTGGCTGAAGGTGGCCCCGGCCTGGCGCAGGTACTTGGCGTACGCGCGCAGGACGACGGCCTGCCGCCAGGTGAGCCCGGCGCTCAGCACCAGGGTGTTGAAGTTGTCGTTCTCGGCGTCGCCCTGCCAGACCGCGGCGAAGGCGTCCTGGAAGCGCTCGCGGGCGTCGTCGCCGAGGTAGCCGGATGCCGCCGCGCCGTCGCCGTTCCCGTTCGAGGCGGGCATCCGCAGGCCGAAGTCGTAGATCCACGCGCTGACCCGGTCGGAGCGGCGCAGCTCGTACGGGCGCTCGTCGGTGACCTCGACGCCCAGGCGCTGCAGCACGGGCAGGACCGCGGAGAGCGAGACCTGCTCACCGGTGCGGTAGATCTTGAACCGGCGCTCACCGGGGCCCGCGCTGACGGGCTCGTACAGCGAGAGCGCGAACTCGCGGTCGCTGGCGGACAGCCGCTCCAGGTGGCACAGGTCGGCCACGGCCGCGCGCGGCGAGTGGTCGGCCTTGTAGCCCTCGGGGAAGGTGGTCCCGTAGCGGCGCAGCAGCTCGGCGGCGCGCTCCTCGCCCAGCTCGGCGACCAGGGCCTCGGCGAAGCCGTCGGCCCAGGAGCGGGCGGCCTCGACCAGGCGGCCCTCGATGCGCTCCACGTCGGCGTCGGTCAGGACGGGCAGCTCGGTGCCCTGCGGGACGCGGACGACGAAGTGGATGCGGGAGAGGATCGACTCGGTGTTCCAGGCGGTGAAGTCGACGCTGATGCCGTCGAGCTCCTCCTGCAGGATCGCGATCAGCCGCAGCCGCACACCGGTGGTGTAGCGGTCGCGCGGCAGGTAGACCAGCGCCGAGTAGTAGCGGCCGTACTCGTCCTGACGCAGGTACAGCCGCAGCCGGCGGCGCTCCTGGAGGTACAGGACGGAGGTGACGATCTCGCGGAGCTTGTCGACCGGAGTCTGGAACAGCTCGTCGCGCGGGTACGTCTCCAGGATCTGCAGCAGGTCGCGGCCGTCGTGGCTGGACGGCGCGAAGCCGGCGCCTTCGAGGACCTCGGCGACCTTGCGGCGGATGACGGGGACGCGTCGCACGGACTCGGTGTACGCGGCGGAGGAGAACAGGCCGAGGAAGCGGCGCTCGCCGACGACGTTGCCCTCGGCGTCGAACTTCTTCACGCCGACGTAGTCGAGGTACGAGGGGCGGTGCACGGTGGCACGGCTGTTGGCCTTCGTCAGCACCAGCAGGCGGTGCTCGCGGGCCTTGGCGCGGGCGTCGGCCGGCAGCCGGTTGAAGGACGGCGAGACGGGGTGGGCGTCCTCCTGGCCGCTGTGGTGCGGGTCGGAGCGCAGGATGCCGAGGCCGGTGCCGGGCACGGCGGCCAGGGCGTCGCCGTCGACCAGGTTGTACTCGCGGTAGCCGAGGAAGGTGAAGTGGTCGTCGGCGAGCCAGCGCAGCAGCTCACGGGCCTCTTCGAGCTCGTACTCGCGCAGGTCGGGCGCGGTCGGCTCGCCGGGCAGCTCGTCGGCGATGCGCAGCGCGGCGTCGCGCATCTTCTCCCAGTCCTCGACGGATTCCCGTACGTCGGACAGGACGCGCAGCAGGTCGGCGGTGATCTGCTTGAGGTCGGGGCGGTCGGTCTCGCGGTCGATCTCGACGTGGATCCAGGACTCCACGAGGGAGTCGTGGGGGCGCGCGGTCCTGGGGCCGTGCGCGTCGCAGTCGGGGCCGAGGATCTCGATCAGCTTGCCGGTGACGTCACGGCGCACGACGACCTGCGGGTGGATCACGACGTGGATGCCGCGTCCCTGGCGGGACAGCTCGTTGGTGACGCTGTCGACCAGGAAGGGCATGTCGTCCGTGACCACCTCGACGACGGAGTGGCTGGAGGTCCAGCCGTTCTCCTCGACCGTGGGGGTGTGCACCCGCACGTTGGCGGTGCCCTGCGGCCGGTTCTCCGCGAGCCGGTAGTGGGAGAGCGCTGCCCCGAACACGTCGACCGGATCCCGGTCCAAGAGGTCCTCGGGGGCGGTGTGCAGGTAGTAGCGCTGGAGGTAGGCGAGCATCGTGCCCTGGTCTGGACGCTCCCCTTGCTCGGACCCAGTCGGAAGTAGCCCCCCGGCCGGGCTGTTCTCAGCTACCCGTGCCGCCCGCGCGAGCAGCTCGGCCTTTGCTTCGTCCAGCTTGGTCTGCATGTCCTCTGGCTCCTGTCGCGCGCCATTGCGTGACGTAGGTGAAGGAAGGAATGGCATAGCACCGCGAGGCGGGGATTCCGTTCGGGATCGACGCTATGCCGTCGAGAGAGCCGACCGGGAGGGAATCAGCCATGATCGGCGAGAGGTCCCGGCAGCGGGGATCAGCGATGGCCCGGGCACGGTGGTGCGCCGGGCGCTGGCCGGAGGCTTCGGTGCCTCCGATGACTATCGCGCTGATCACGGGTACCAGGCTATCTCCCCTTACCCCCGACTCGTCATGAGCTGTATGTGTACAAATCCGGGGGTGGAACTTTGACACTCTGGACAGCGACGCGGAAGGCCGCGCGTGCCAGTAGCTATTCGGCCAGTTCACGAGCAGCGCGTACGGCGTCTGCCAGGGTGTCCACGACGGGCACACCGGCTGATTCCAGACTGCTGCGGCTGTGCGAACCGCCGGTGTAGAGCACGGCCCGGGCACCCACGTGCGCGGCGGCCAGCGCGTCGTCGACGGCGTCACCGATGAGGACCGTGCGCCCGGCCGCCACTCCCGCCCCCTCCAGGGCGGCCAGGTGGCGTACGAGGTGGCGCGCCTTGGTGGTGTGCGAGGGGCCCGTGCGGCCGTCGACGCGTAGGAAGTGCCGGTCGATGCCGTGCGCCTGCACGAGTGGCACGAGCTTCTCATGGGGCGCGAGGGACAGCAGCGACTGGGTCAGGCCGTCCGCCTGCCAGTCCCTGAGCAGCTCCCGGGCCCCTTCGGCGAGCCCGGCCGCGTCGGCGGCGGCCCAGTAGTACCGGTGGAAGGTGTCGTCCATGACGGCCCACTCGGCCTCGGTGGGCAGCCTGCCCATCAGCCGCTCGTAGAACTTCGGCACCGGTACGACGTACAGCTCGCGGTAGCGCTCCAGCGTGATCGGCGCGAACCCGAACTCGGCGAAGGAGGCGTTCGTCGCGGCTATGACGGCGTCGATGTCGTGCAGCAGGGTGCCGTTCCAGTCCCACACGATGTGGTGGGCGGCGGCGGTACGCGTCTGGCTCACTTCAGCAGCCCCGGGATCTCCTGGACCCCGAACCACAGCAGCTCGTGGTCCTCGGCGCCGTCGACGGTGAACTGCGCGTCGTCGTCCCCGGCGTCGGCGGCCGCCACGGCCGCGGCGGCGGCGCTGACGTCGCCCTGCGCGTCATCGGCGTCCACGTGCACGGCGGCGGCCACGGCCAGCCGCAGCGCCCCGGCGACGGCCACCTGGCCGAGGGTGGCCTCGTCGACCCCGGGGGTCGCGGTGGCGGCCTCGTCGGCCACGTCGAGCGCGATGACGACCCGGCGGCGCGGGGCGGCGGCGTCGGCCGCCAGGAGGCGCAGCGAGGCGGCCGCGGCCCGGCTCAGGGCCGCGTACTCCAGCTCCTCGATGTCGTCCGACACGTACCACTCGCGCAGCCCGGGGGTCACGGCGTACGCCTGCAGCGGGGCGGGACCCAGCTCGCCCGCCTTGTGCGCCTCGGCGAGCCCGGACAGGGTCAGGGGGACGTACACACGCATGGCCGGCTGCTTTCGGTAGTCGGAAACGCCCCCAGGATACGGCCGCGCGTCCCCCTTCGGGCTGCCGGGACCGGGCCCGACCGCGTCCACCGCGGACCCTCGCCGGGCTCGCCGGGCCGCCCGGGGGCGTCGGGCGGCACCTCTGATAGGTGAACGCGGTGCCGCCGGGGCGGGCCCCCTGGGGGCCGTTGCGGAGCGTGTTCGCGGGCCCGTAGAAGATCCCCTACTACGTTACCGCCCGGTACCGCACCCGGGCCCGGACTCCTCGGGGGACGACCATCATGACCAAGGCCAGGAGCACCACCCGTCCCCCCGGCCGCCACGACCAGCGCCGCCCGCCGACCCTCGTCCACCGCGGACCCCACCACTGGTTCGCCGAACGGCTGCTCGCGGTGCTCAGCGGCCGCCGGCCGGTGCACTCCCTCCTCGGGCACACCGTCGGCCCGGCGTACGAGCAGCTGGTCACCCTGGCGCCCGCGGACCCCTTCCGCAACCGGCTGTGCCCGGTCATCCGCCAGTGCGGCCGGTTCACCCCGGGCCCGGGCGTCATCGAGGCCTTCGCCCGCATCACGACGGGCGACCGCGTCTCGGCGATGGCCTTCCGCCTGGAACAGGGCCCCGACCTCCGCTGGCGCTGCGCGGCGGTCGAAATCCAGGGCCCCCGCCCATGACGCACCAGCCGGCCGGCAGCGGCGCCGCACCGGCACACACGACGCCGCCGGGGCCGGACACCACGTACGGTGTCCGGCCCCGGCGGGGTCACGCAAGCCCAGCAGGGCTGCTTCTCACAGCAGGGCTACTTCTTACGGCGACGCCCGCCGGAGGCCTTCTGCGCCTTGCGCCGCTCCGCCCGCGTCATCCCGTCGCCGTCGCCGGCCTCGTCCGCGTCGAAGTCGCCCTCGACCACGCCGCCCTCACCGTCCACCGTGGGAGCGGAGAAGTGCAGCCGGTCCGGCCGCTGCGGAGCGTCCAGACCCTTCGCACGGATCTCCGGACGCACCGCCGCCGGCGCGGCATCCTGTACCGGGAGCTCCTCGACGTGCTGCTCGACCTGGACCTCCAGGTTGAACAGGTAGCCGACCGACTCCTCCTTGATGCCCTCCTGCATGGCGTTGAACATGTCGAAGCCCTCGCGCTGGTACTCCACCAGCGGGTCCTTCTGGGCCATCGCCCGCAGGCCGATGCCCTCCTGCAGGTAGTCCATCTCGTACAGGTGCTCACGCCACTTGCGGTCCAGCACCGACAGCACCACGCGCCGCTCGAGCTCGCGCATGATCTCGGAGCCGAGCTGCTTCTCGCGCGCCTCGTACTGCTCGTGGATGTCGTCCTTGACGGACTCCGCGATGAACTCGGCGGTGATGCCCGCGCGGTCGCCCGCGGCCTCCTCCAGCTCCTCGATGGTGACCTTCACCGGGTAGAGCTGCCGGAAGGCGCCCCACAGGCGCTCCAGGTCCCACTCCTCGGCGAAGCCCTCGACCGTCTCGGCCGTGATGTAGGCGTCGATCGTGTCGTCCATCATGTGGCGGATCTGATCCTGGAGGTCCTCGCCCTCCAGGACGCGGCGGCGCTCCGCGTAGATGACCGTGCGCTGGTTGTTGAGCACCTCGTCGTACTTCAGGACGTTCTTGCGCGTCTCGAAGTTCTGGGTCTCGACCTGCGACTGGGCCGACGCGATCGCGCGCGTCACCATCTTGTTCTCGATCGGCACGTCGTCCGGCACGTTCGCCATCGACATGACGCGCTCGACCATCTGCGCCTTGAACAGCCGCATCAGGTCATCGCCGAGCGACAGGTAGAAACGGGACTCGCCCGGGTCGCCCTGTCGGCCGGAGCGGCCGCGCAGCTGGTTGTCGATACGGCGCGACTCGTGCCGCTCGGTGCCCAGCACGTACAGGCCGCCGAGCTCCTTGACCTCTTCGAACTCGGCCTTGACGGCCGCCTCGGCCCTGACGAGCGCCTCGGGCAGGGCGTGCGCCCACTCCTCGATGTGCTCCTCCGGGTCCAGGCCGCGCTGGCGCAGCTCGGCCTCGGCCAGGTCGTCGGGGTTGCCGCCGAGCTTGATGTCGGTACCGCGGCCGGCCATGTTCGTGGCGACCGTGACGGCGCCGCGGCGGCCGGCCTGCGCGACGATCGAGGCCTCGCGCTCGTGCTGCTTCGCGTTCAGCACCTCGTGGGGGATGCCGCGCTTGGAGAGCTGCTGCGAGAGGTACTCGGACTTCTCGACCGACGTCGTACCGACGAGGATCGGCTGGCCCTTCTCGTGCTTCTCCGCGATGTCGTCGACGACGGCGGCGAACTTCGCGACCTCGGTGCGGTAGATCAGGTCCGCCTGGTCCTTGCGGACCATGTCGCGGTTGGTCGGGATCGGGACGACACCGAGCTTGTAGATCTGGTGGAACTCGGCGGCCTCGGTCATGGCCGTACCGGTCATGCCCGACAGCTTCGAGTACAGGCGGAAGAAGTTCTGCAGGGTGATCGTGGCGAGGGTCTGGTTCTCGTCCTTGATGTCCACCCCTTCCTTCGCCTCGATCGCCTGGTGCATGCCCTCGTTGTAGCGGCGGCCGGCGAGGATACGGCCGGTGTGCTCGTCGACGATCATGACCTCGCCGTCGATGACGACGTAGTCCTTGTCCTTCTTGAACAGTTCCTTCGCCTTGATGGCGTTGTTCAGGTAACCGACGAGCGGGGTGTTCACCGACTCGTAGAGGTTCTCGATGCCGAGCCAGTCCTCGACCTTGGCGACACCCGTCTCGTGGATGGCGACCGTGCGCTTCTTCTCGTCGACCTCGTAGTCGCCGGTCTCCTCGATGCCCTTCAGCGGCTGGCCCGGCTCGCCCTTCTTCAGGCGGGTGACCAGCTTCGCGAAGTCGCCGTACCACTTCGTGGCCTGGTCGGCCGGGCCGGAGATGATCAGCGGGGTACGGGCCTCGTCGACGAGGATCGAGTCGACCTCGTCGACCACGGCGAAGTTGTGGCCGCGCTGGACCAGCTCGTCCTGCGACCACGCCATGTTGTCGCGCAGGTAGTCGAAGCCGAACTCGTTGTTCGTGCCGTACGTGATGTCCGCGGCGTACTGCTCCCGGCGCTGCGCGGGCGACATGTTCGCCAGGATGCAGCCGACCTCCAGGCCGAGGAACTTGTGCACCCGGCCCATCATCTCGGAGTCGCGCTCGGCCAGGTAGTCGTTCACCGTGATCAGGTGGACGCCCTTGTCGGACAGCGCGTTCAGGTAGGCGGGAAGCGTTCCGACGAGGGTCTTGCCCTCACCGGTCTTCATCTCGGCGACGTAGCCGAGGTGCAGCGCCGCGCCGCCCATGATCTGGACGTCGTAGTGCCGCTGCCCGAGGACGCGCTTGGCGGCCTCGCGAACGGTCGCGAAGGCCTCGGGCAGCAGGTCGTCCAGGCTCTCGCCGTCCTGGTAGCGCTGCTTGTACTCGTCCGTGAGCGCACGCAACTCGGCGTCGGAGAGGTTGACGAAGTCCTCTTCGATGGAGTTGACCTGGTCCGCGATGCGGTGCAGTTTGCGCAGGATCTTGCCTTCGCCTGCACGCATGAGCTTGTTGAAGACGGACACCGAGGTTTGTCTCCTTGCCGGTCGGGCCTGGCACTGTTTCGTACACGGGCACGGAGGGTGGGCCCCACCGCAACGGCCATCGTAAGCGAGGACGCGGTCGCGTCGGGAGGTCCGCACCATCCACAGGGCACGGGCGCCCTGAATGAGAACGTTCGAGAGCCGCCGAAGGTGCCGGGGCAGATGAAAAGTGTTCGCCCCCGGCGCAGCGGCGAACCAGAATCACCCCATGGAGCCCACCACACTGAACACCGCCCGACTGGACCTGCGCCCCTTCGGCCCGGCCGACGAGGACGAGGTCTTCGCCATCTGCCAGGACCCCGAGATCCAGCGCTGGACGATGGTTCCCTCCCCGTACGAACGCGCGCACGCCCACAGCTTCGTGGGCGAGCTGGTCCCCGGCGGCTGGCGCGACGACACCGGCTACTCCTTCGCCGTCCGCCTCGGCTCCGGCGGCCCGCTGGTCGCGGCCGTCGGCGTCCACGTGCACGAGGCCTTCGGGACGGACTCGTACGAGATCGGCTACTGGGCGGCCAAGGAACACCGCGGGCAGGGCTTCATGACCGAGGCCGTGACCGCCGTCGCCCGCTGGGCCTTCACCGGCCTGGGCGCCGTACGCCTGGAATGGCGCGCCGAGGTCGGCAACGCCGCCTCGCGAGCCGTCGCCGAGAAGGCCGGCTTCCGCGTCGAGGGACTCCTGCGGGCCTCCCTGCACCGCGCCGGCACCGTACGCGACTCCTGGGTGGGCGCCCTGCTCCCCTGCGACCTGGGCCTGACCCCCGCGCTGCCGTACCTGCCGTCGGCCGCCGACTAGCCGACCGACAGGATCAGGGCCCATGAAGCCGATCACGCTGACCACCGAACGCCTCGTGCTGCGCCCCCACACCCCCGAGGACGCCGCCGAGGTGCACTCCGCCTGCCAGGACCCCGAGATCCAGCGCTGGATCTCGGTGCCCGTCCCGTACGAGCCCGCCCACGCGCAGACCTACGTGACGCAGACCGTCCCGGCCGGATGGCGTGAGGACACCGCGTACAACTTCGCCGTACGGCTCGGGGCCGACGGCCCGCTCGTCGCCACGCTCGCCGTGCACCGGACGGGTTCGCACACCCACGAGATCGGGTACTGGACCGTCGCCGCGCACCGGGGCCGCGGCTACATGACCGAAGCCCTGCGGGCCGCCGTCCGCTGGGCATGCACCGAGGCGGGCGTCGTACGGCTGGTCTGGCGCGCCGCCGTCGCCAACGACGGCTCCCGCGCCGTCGCCGAGAAGGCGGGCTTCCTGATCGAGGGCGTCCAGCGCGCCGGCATGGAACACGACGGCACGCTGCTGGACTGCTGGGCCGGCGCCCTGCTCCCCTCGGACCTGGGCCTGCCCTCCCGCCTCCCGTACGAGCCCGCTGAAGCTCCTGTCAATGTCAGTGGCGCCGCCTAGGCTTCGGCGCATGAGCCTGCCGCCGCCGACCGTGTCCCTGTCCGCCGACGAGGCCCGCCGGATCGCCCTGCGCGCGCAGGGCTTCCTCGGGGCGCCCGACCGCAAGGGCGGGGTCCGCGGCGTGCTGCGGCACCTGGGCGCCGTCCAGCTCGACACGATCTCCGTGCTGGCCCGCTCGCACGAGCTCATCCCGTACGCACGTCTGGGCGCCGTCGGCCGGACCGCGGTGGAGCAGGCCTACTGGTCGGACCGGCACGCCTTCGAGTACTGGTCGCACGCGGCCTGCATCCTGCCCATCGAGGAATGGCCGCACTTCGCCTTCCGCCGCCGCGCCCGCCGCGCGCGCGGCCACCGCTGGCACGTCCTGCAGGACAAGGAGCGCTCGACGAAGGCGGTCCTCGACCGGCTCCGGGCCGACGGCCCGCTGACCTCCACCGAGCTGGGCGGCGCCAAGAACGGCGGCGAGTGGTTCGAGTGGTCCGAGACCAAGATCGCGGTGGAGTGGCTGCTCGACACCGGCGAGGTGGTGTGCAGCGAGCGCCGCGGCTGGAAGCGGGTCTACGACCTGCCCGAGCGGGCCGTCCCCGACGCGCTGCTCCACGACGACCTGGACGACCGCGAGTGCCTGCGGCGCCTCGTCGCCCTCGCCGGCCGGTCCCTCGGCGTCGGCACCCGCGCCGACATCGCGGACTACCACCGCCTCAAGGGCGAGGAGTTCGACGCCGTGGTCGAGGACTCCGGGCTGGTCCCGGTCGAGGTCGAGGGCTGGTCCAAGCCGGCCTGGGCCGACCCCGCGGCCCTCGCGACCGCGCCGCGCGGCCGCCACCGCACGACCCTCCTGTCCCCGTTCGACTCACTGGTCTGGGACCGGCCGCGCACCGAGCGGATCTTCGGCTTCACGCACCGCCTGGAGGCGTACGTCCCCAAGCCCAGGCGGATACACGGCTACTTCGCGATGCCGCTGCTGGCCGGCGGCCGGCTCCAGGGCCGCGTCGACCCCGGCCGCGAGGGCACCACCCTGGTGGCCCGCCAGCTCTCCCTGACGTCCCCGAAGGCCGCCGGGGCCATGGCCGAGGCCCTGTGGGAGGCCGCCCGGTGGGTGGGGTGCGACTCCGTCCGCGTCGAGCGCGCGGGCTCACCCGCGGAATCCGCGGCGGTCACGGCCGAGCTGACGGCACTGGGCGCGTAGCCCAGGCGTTTTGGCCCTGCCCGGCGGATCCAGCCCCGCCGGCGTGTGAGGCGCGGGGGTCCGGGGGCAGGGCCCCGGCGACGGCGCTGCACACGCTCACGGCCAGAGGCGGCTAACGGATCTCCAGGATCTTCTCGCGCATCGCGTAGACCACCGCCTCCATCCTGGAGTGCAGTTGCAGCTTCTCCAGGATGTTGCGCACGTGGTTCTTCACGGTGTTCTCGGAGATGAACAGCTCCTTGGCGATGTCCCGGTTGTTCATGCCGGTGGCCACCAGCTTCAGGACCTCCAGCTCCCGGTCCGTCAGCCGCGGCGCCGGCACCAGCCGCCGCTCGTCGGTGCGCTGGATCATCGACTTGAACTCGGTCAGCAGCTTCGACGCCATGGACGGGCTGATCTGCGACTGCCCGTCCGCCACCGCGCGGATCGCCGTCGCAACCTCGTCCGTCGAGATCTCCTTCAGCAGGTACCCCGTCGCACCCGCCTTGATCGCGTCGTAGAGGTCGGCCTCCTCGTCGCTGATCGTCAGCATGATGATCTTCGCGGAGGGCGCCACCTCCTTGATGGACGTGCACGCCTCGATCCCGCCGCGCCTGGGCATCCGTACGTCCATCAGCACGATGTCCGGCAGCAGGTCGGCCGCCTTGTCCACCGCCTCCGCGCCGTCCCCGGCCTCGCCGACGACCTGGATGTCCTCCTCCTGCGCGAGCACGATCTCCAGGCCGCGCCGGAACAGCGCGTGGTCGTCGACCACGAGCACCCGGATCGGTTCCCCGGCCGGCTCTCCCGCCGGCTCCCCTCCACGGCAGCCCGCACCGTCGTCACCACGCACCGGCCCGAAGCTGTCCGCCATCGTTCCTCCCCCTGCACCGCATGTGCTGAGCTGTGGGCCAATCCGACGGGGGCGGCCGCCGGTTGACTGACCGCCATGATTCCATGCCCACACGACCGTACGGGGAGCCGGCGGATACCGGCCGACTGATACAAGTCATACGGGTGCCCCCGCGAACGCCGAAGCGTCCGACGGGGGCACCACGCGAAACCGTGCCCGGCGTCAGCCGCCGAGCGCACCGCCCGCGCCCGCGCCGTCGAGCTCACCCGAGCTGGACGCCGTGTCGGCGTTGAGGTGGATCACGCCGTAGTCGTAGCCGTGGCGCCGGTAGACGACGCTGGGCATCTTGGTGTCGGAGTCGACGAAGAGGTAGAAGTCGTGGCCGACCAGCTCCATCTCGTACAGAGCCTGGTCGAGCGACATGGGTGCGGCCGAGTGGGTCTTCTCGCGGACCACGAGGGGGCCTTCGCCCTGTACCTCCAGCGACCCGATGCGGGTGGTCGGGATCGCGCCCGCCTTCTCCTCGGAGACCGGCTCGCCGTTGCCGTTCAGGGTCGCGGCGTCCGGCACCACGTCGGCGACCTCCGCCGCCGAGAGGCGGCCGGCGCCGCGGCGGGTGTGGCGCTTGTCGTGCTGCTTGCGCAGCCGGGCCTCCAGCTTGTCCTGTGCGAGGTCGAGCGCCGCGTACGGGTCGGCGGCGGCGGCTTCGGCACGGATCACCGGGCCCCGCGAGCGCAGGGTGATCTCCACGCGGTCGGAACGGTCGGCCTGGCGCGGGTTGTGCTCCTTGGACACCTCGACGTCCAAGCTGATCACCTTGGCGTCGAGCTTCTGGATCCGCTCCGGATTCAGCTTCTCGGCCACGTGCTTGCGGAACCGGTCGGGCACCTCGGTCTTGCGGCCCTTGACGACGATGTCCACGCAGAACTCCGTTCCCGGATAGCTCCGCCTCAGGGGCGAAGCGTCTCCCTTTCGCACCAGACTCCGGTGAACACCGGAGCCTCGGACTTGGCGACTTTCACCTCCTCCTCCCCCATCGGCAAGATCTACACCCCACCGACTTCGGAGTCGAGAGACAGCCTCTGACACGAAGGATCCGAAACATTCGAAACGTGCGATCCGATGCGTGGGGCCCAAGGCTCGCCAGTTCCTCACAACCGAACATATCCCTCTATGCCGGTTGTCGGCACCCGCTACCGGAACGTACCTCCGTTCAGGTGGCACTTCCCTCTTACTACCTGCAACGATGCGCCTTCCCCTCCGGTTCCAAATCTATTCACAACTTTTTTGCCCTGTACGAGTCGCGGACCGGATCCGATCGAACGAGTTCACGGGAACGGCGACCACCGCCGCGCCCGTCACCGGACCGATGTCCGCCGCGCGCAGCGCCCGCGCCGCCTCCGCGAGAGTGGCTCCGGTGGTCATCAGGTCGTCGACGAGCACGATCCGAGCCGCCCCCGCCGTCAGCGGCGCCGCGCCCCGGCAGGCCTCCAGGGCCCCCGCGAGGTTCTCCCGGCGCCCCCGGGCCCCCAGGCCCGCCTGGTCGGCCACCTCCCGCCGCAGCCGCAGTACGGGCGCCACGCGCGCGCGAACCCCCGCCCGGCGCAGCCGCGCCGAAGCCGCCAGCGCGATCCGCCGCGCCGGATCGTGCCCGCGCGCCCGGACCTGCCGCCGCGCGGAGGGCACCGGGACCAGGACCACCTCCCCCGCCCCGCCCCTACCCCCACCCGCACCGCCCGCCCGGACCGCTGCCGCCAGGGCCCCGCCCAGCGCTCCGGCCAGCGCGAGCGCCCCGCGCTCCTTGTGGGCCAGTACGACGTCCCGTACGGCCCCCTCGTACGCGGCGGAGGCATACACCCGCGGCAGCCCCGCCGGGCACGGAGACGGCCGTACACACCGCGCCCCGGCCCCGCTCAGCGCCGACCGGCACCCACCGCACAGCAGCACCCGGGCCGCGCCGCAGCCGGCGCAGTCCACCGGCAGGACCAGCCCGGCGAGCTCCTGCCACCACCCCCGCATGGCCACCACTGTGCCGCGGGCGGGCGCGGCGCCACCACCCCTGTGGACAACTCCGGACCGGGGTGGAAACCGCAGGTCGGATCCGGGTCAGCCCGGATAGACCGGGGCCCTGCCGCCGGCCGCCACCGTGCGCCACTGCGCCCCCGGCGGCAGCCACACGATCCCGTCCTCGTCCGAGGACCCGACCACCGGCTTCTTCTCGTCCTCGGTCGCCGCGACCGCCTTCAGCCCGCTCGCCCCGGGCAGTCCGGCCGCCACCATCGAGCCGTCCGCCAGCATGTAGCGGGCCTGCACCAGCCCGCCGCTCTCCCGGCCCACCACCAGCAGCCGGCCCCGCGGCGCCCAGCTCATCGCGTCCACGTCCGCCATCTGCGGGGCCGCCGGGCGCAGCTCGCGCACCGACACCGCCGAAACGTCCCTCTTGGCGTCGGGCCGCTCCACCCGCCCGATGAACAGGTTCTTGCCGCCCTCCCCCTGCACCAGCATCGCGAGGCGCACCCCGTCCGGGGAGGCCTTCAGCGCGGTGATCCGCCCGCCGTCGAGCCCGGCGACCTGCACCTTCTCGGGGGTCCCGGTGCCGCCGGGCACGCGCCACAGCGCCGGGTTCTGCTGGTCCTGGTCGGCGACCCACAGGTCCCCGGCCGCGTCCCAGGTGGGCGCGGTCAGTCCGTTCGGCTTGGCGCCCTTGCTGGTCAGCAGCGGCTGCGGCATGGGACCGGTGTTCGTCAGGTTCACCACGTACAGGCCACGGCCGTCCTCCGACACCACCGCCGCGCGCTTCTCGCCGTACGCCACGCCCGCCGTGCCCACCTTGAAGGAGGGGTTGGCCGCCAGCGGTCCGGGAGCGAGCGCGGGCTGGTCCTGCTGGTCCTCCTTGTTGGCGTCGAGGTTCAGCCGCTGGAGGTGGTACTCGCCGTCCACGTAGTACTGGTGCTCCGGAGGCAGCGGCCGGTTGGCGTTCACGGCCGCCCCCGCCTCGGTCACCGAGCACAGCGAGGACTTGTCCGAACGGAACAGTTCGACCCGGTCCACCCGCTGGCTGCCCGTCAGGTCCTTGACGGTGTAGAGGAGTTGCGTCGCCATCTTCTGGCACTGCGGCTGCGCGACGTTGTCGGCCTTGTCGTTGAGCGGCACGCGCAGCGTGTTCTGGCCGTCGTACGCAAGGGACTTGGTGCCCTCGCGCAGCTCCGTTCCGGTGGGGAAGCTGGAGGAGGCCACCGGGCCCAGCCACTTGGACGGGCCCGCCAGCAGCGACTGCACGGTCTGCGTCGTCGGGTCCATCCGCGAGTCGGGATCGCTGCGCTGGCGCACGTAGACGGGATCGGCGACGAGCGTGTTGCCCGCGAAGTAGAACTTGTTGACCGGCATGTACATGCGCTCGAAGTCGGACTGGCTCAGCACGAGGCTGCTGGGCGGGGTCGCGATCCGCCACTGCTTGTTCTCCTGCGCGAGCTGCAGGAACTCCTCGTAGCGCCGCCCGCCGGCCTCCGGCTGGTACGCGCTGCGCTCGTCCACCGTGGCGAGCCGTTTGCCCGTCACCTTGAAGCGGGGCCCCGCGGGATCCTTCTCGCCCTGTACGGAGAACCGGTCGAGTCCGGCCGCGAGCACGGTGACGGCCGTGCCCGGCTTCCAGTTCTTCGCGGCTTCCTCGGTGAGGTACTTGCGGGCGGTCTGCTGCTGCGGGTCGTCGCTGGTCATGGCCTCCAGGAAGCCGTCGACGATCTCCTGCGGGCTGGCCTTGTCGGCCGGCGGTACCCCGAAGACGCGGACCTGGGAGTCCACGCCCTGCGAGGCCTGCACCGGCCGGATCTCACCGTGGTCGGGCATGGAGGCGCAGCCGGCCAGCAGCAGCCCGACCGCGCCCAGGGCGGCGTACGACCGCAGGCCGCGCGGGCTCCGCGGCCCGAGCAGGGTGCGCAGACCGCGCGGGCTCCGTACGCCGCGCACGCGCGCGGCCCGGGTCTCAGCGTCCATCCGCTCCACCTGCTCCGTTCTCCTGGTCGCCCTGCTCGGCGGGGCCGCTCTGGTCCGCCTGCCGCGTCACGACCCGGGCCCCGCTGCCCGGCAGCGCCGTCGGGTCGGCGGGCACCGCCGCCGCCCCGGCCACGGGCGACCGCGGCGGTATCGGCGAGCGGTCCGCGGGCTCCGCGGGCCTGACGGGCGCCCCTGTGGCCGCCGCGTCCGCGACGGCCCTGGCCCGGTTGGCCCGCGAGTCCTCGGGCTCCAGCGGGATGGGCGAGCCCCGCAGCGGCTCGTCGGCGGTGCGGGGCAGGGTCAGGCGGAACTGCGAACCGCCCCCCGGCTCGCCCCACGCCTGGAGCCAGCCGCCGTGCAGCCGGGCGTCCTCGACGGCGATGGACAGGCCCAGGCCCGTACCGCCGGTCGTGCGCGCCCGGGCCGGGTCGGCCCGCCAGAAGCGGTTGAAGACACGGGTGGCCTCGCCGGGCTTGAGCCCGACGCCGTAGTCCCGTACGGCCACGGCGACGGCCCCGCCCGCGGACGCGAGCCGCACCACGACGTCGCGGCCCTCGCCGTGCTCGACGGCGTTGACGACGAGGTTGCGCAGCACCCGCTCCACGCGCCGGGCGTCGGCCTCCGCTATGACCGGCTGGGAGTCGCCCAGGATCCGGATCCGGGTGCCCTTGTGCTCGGCGAGCGGCTCGGCGGCGTCGATGACGCGGCGTACGACGTCCCGCAGATCGATGGGCTCGGCCTCCAGCGCGGCGGCGCCCGCGTCGAACCGGCTGATCTCCAGCAGGTCGGCGAGCAGCGACTCGAAGCGGTCGAGCTGCCCGGCGAGGAGCTCGGCCGAGCGCGCGGTGACGGGGTCGAAGTCGACCCGGGCATCGTGGATGACGTCGGCGGCCATCCGTACCGTCGTGAGCGGGGTGCGCAGCTCGTGGGAGACGTCGGAGACGAAGCGGCGCTGCATCCGCGACAGGTCCTCCAGCTGCTGAATCTTGTTCTGGAGGTTTTGGGCCATCTTGTTGAAGGCCTCGCCCAAGCGGGCGATGTCGTCCTCGCCGGTGACCTTCATCCGCTCCTGGAGGCGGCCCGCCGAGAGCCGCTCGGCGATCCCGGCGGCCATCCGCACCGGGGTCACGATCTGGCGTACGACCAGCCAGGCGATGGCGCTGAGCAGCACCACGACGAAGAGGCCGGCGGTGGCGATGGTGCTCTTGACCAGGTTGAGGGACTCCTCCTCCTGCGTCAGCGGGAAGAGGTAGTACAGGTCGTACGGCTCGCCGTTGATGTCGGTGAGGCGCTTGCCGATGACCAGGGCGGGCTCGGGGGTCTTCTCCCCGGCGCCGGTGGTGTAGCGGATCTGGGCGAAGCCCTTGTAGGCGCCGGTGGCGTGGTTGACGGCCCGGCGCAGGGAGAGCGGGACGCTCGCCGTCGGGTCGACGTTGCCGGAGGCTCGGGCACCGCGGACCCCGGGCGCGCGGCCGGGGGGCTGCTCCTCGCCGGTGCCGGTGCCGGCCCCGAGCGCGGCGACCTCGAAGGCGGTCTGCCCGCCACTGGCGAGCTGTTTGACCAGGGAGTTCATCCAGGTGCTGGCGTCCCGGCCGACCTTGTTGTCGGTGGCGTCGGGCCCGTCGACCGTCGCGGGGGCGTTGGCCTTCTCCTGTGCGACCGCGAACCCTCCCGCGGCCTGGCTCTGCGCGGCCTCCTCCTTGGCGTCGAGGAGGCCCTTGCTGACCTGGGCGATGACGACGAAGCCGAGGGCGAGGACCACGGCCAGTGACATCAGCAGGGTGGCCGCGACCACCCGGAGCTGGATGTTGCGCCGCCAGATCCGGACAGCCGGAAGCAGCGGCCGTCGTACGAGGCGTACGAACAGCCGCAGCAGGGGGCCACCCGGTGCTCCGTCCGCGACGTGACGGAGCACCCGGCCGCCCCGCAGGGGTCCCCGGCGGGAACCGCTGCGGGGCGTGCCGGGCTGCACGTCAGCTCGGTCCGGCCTTGTAGCCGACACCGCGCACCGTCACGACGATCTCGGGGCGCTCCGGATCCTTCTCGACCTTGGAGCGCAGGCGCTGTACGTGCACGTTGACCAGGCGGGTGTCCGCAGCGTGCCGGTAGCCCCAGACCTGCTCCAGCAGCACCTCGCGGGTGAACACCTGCCAGGGCTTGCGCGCAAGGGCGACCAGCAGGTCGAACTCGAGCGGGGTCAGGGCGATGGAGGCACCGTCCCGCTTGACCGAGTGCCCGGCCACGTCGATGACCAGGTCACCGATGGCCAGCTGCTCGGGCGCGGGCTCCTCCGACCGGCGCAGGCGGGCCCGGATGCGGGCCACCAGCTCCTTGGGCTTGAACGGCTTGACGATGTAGTCGTCGGCCCCGGACTCCAGGCCCACGACGACGTCGACCGTGTCGCTCTTGGCCGTGAGCATGACGATCGGCACGCCGGACTCGGCCCGGATCAGCCTGCACACCTCTATGCCGTCCCGTCCGGGCAGCATGAGGTCGAGCAGCACCAGGTCCGGCTTCGCCTCCCGGAAGGCAGCAAGTGCCTTGTCACCGTCCGCTACGAACGACGGCTCAAAACCTTCTCCACGCAGCACAATGCCGAGCATCTCGGCCAGCGCGGTGTCGTCGTCGACGACAAGGACGCGTCCCTTCATGGTTGACATCATCCCATTAGCTAATCGTTACCCGGCGGTGAGCTGTCCCACAGCCAAAGGGGCTGGAAATCGACCCTCGGACCTGCGTGGTGATCAGAGCGACCAGTCTGCCCCGGATCCGCGCGACAATTGAAGGGTGCGGGCGGCCATGGATGGGGGACGGCTGGTCCGTATGACGTTCTCACATGGCACGATGACTGGCGGACCATGCGCCCCGCCTCCCCCGCAGTGCACGTGAAGGAGCGACGATGAACGACTCTCCGGGCTGGGCTACGCCCGGATCCTCCCCGTCCGACGGTGGTCAGGGGGCGGAGGGCGCAGGCGGCACACAGCCTCCCACGCAGCCCGCGCAGCCTGCCGGTGACCCGAAGTGGTCGGCCGAGCAGCCTCCGCCCGGCCAGTGGTCGAGCCCCGGCAGCAGCTCGGAAACCCCCGGCGCCGGTGCCACCAGCCCGACCACGCCGCCGCGACCGCAGCAGGGGGCGGGCTGGGGATCGTACGGCGGGCAGCAGGGCGGACAGCAGGGCTCCCAGTACGCGGGCCAGTACGGCTATCCGGGCGGCCCCGGCGCCCACTGGGGCAAGCCCGCGGCCGCCAAGCCCGGTGTGATCCCGCTGCGCCCGCTCGGCGTGGGCGAGATCCTCGACGGCGCGGTGGCCACCATGCGCAAGCACTGGCGCTCGGTCCTGCCGATCACCCTGGTCGTGGCCACGGTCGTGCAGCTGTTCAGCCTGCTCACGCAGAAGTACGCGCTGTCCGAGTTCGACGTCAGCTCGCAGCCGACGACCATGACCGAGGCCTTCGACACCCTCAGCGGCTCCCTGCTCGCCTCGGGCGCGGACCTGTTCATCCAGCTCGTCGGCTCCATCGTGGCCACCGCGATGCTCACGATGATCTTCAGCCGGGCGGTGCTCGGCAACGCCTCGTCCATCGGCGCCGCCTGGCGCGACGCCCGCCCGCAGCTGCCGAGGCTGCTCGGCCTGACCCTGATCCTGATGCTCGGCGCGATCCTGCTGATCGGCGTACTGGTCCTGCCCGGCATCCTCCTCGGCAGCTACGGCCTCGGCCTCCTCGGCGTCTTCGCGGGCCTCGGGATGGTCGTCTGGCTCTGGACCGCCCTCAGCCTGTCCTCGCCCGCCCTGATGCTCGAGAAGGCCTCGGTCTCCAAGGCCCTCGCCCGGTCCTGGAAGCTGGTCCGCGGCTCCTGGTGGCGCATCTTCGGCATCACCGCGCTCACCCAGCTGATCACCGCCTTCCTCTCCGGGATCATCGTGTTCCCGCTGACCGCACTGGGCCTGGCCCTCTTCGGCGGCGACATCGGCGCGCTCGCCGACGGCACCGGTGAGGCCGGCTGGGGCTACCTGATCCTCACGGCGATCGGCGTGGTCATCGCGCTGACGATCACCATGCCGATGCAGTCCGGCGTCACCGTCCTGCTCTACGTCGACCAGCGCATCCGCCGCGAGGCGCTCGACCTGGAGCTCGCCCGGGCCGCGGGCCTGGAGAACCACGGCGCGAACCACGGAACGGCCGCCACGCCACCGCCGGCGGGGGCCGGAGGCTGATGCGGGGATGATGCGGGGATGACGCGTACGGGGGGGCCGGTGACGCCGGGGCGCGACGCGGCCCGCGAGGCGGCCGAGCGCGAACTGTCGAAGCCGGTGTACCACCAGAACGACCCGGGCCTGCTCCAGCGCGCCATGAACCGGTTCTGGGAGTGGGTCGGCGACCTCTTCGACCGCGCCTCCGGGTCCGCCCCGGGCGGCACCCTGGGCCTGGTCGCCATCGCCGTCCTCGTCGCCCTGGCGGCCACCGCCCTGTGGTGGCGCCTCGGCACCCCCCGCCGCACCGCCGGCGGCCACGGCCACCTCTTCGACGAGGGCATCCGCAGCGCCGCCGACCACCGCGCCGCCGCCGAAGCCCACGCCACCGCGGGCCGCTGGACCGAAGCCGTACAGGAACGCATGCGCGCCGTCGTCCGCGCCCTGGAGGAACGCACCCTCCTCGACCCCCGCCCGGGCCGCACCGCCGACGAGGCCGCCGCCGAAGCCGCCGTCTCGCTCCCGGCCCACACGGCCGAACTCCGCGCCGCGGCCCGCACCTTCGACGAGGTCACCTACGGCGCCCGCCCGGGCACCCCCGACGCCTACGCCACCCTGCGCACCCTCGACGAAGCCCTGTCCCGAACGAAGCCCCTCCTGACAGGCCCCCGGTCATGACGCCGCCCACACCCGGCCCACTGCCGACCCCCGAAGACGCCCCAACCCCGGCCACCCCGCCGCCCACGGCCGCAGGCACACCCGCCCCGGGCAGCACGCCCCCGCCCAACCCGCCGCCCACACCGGGCAACACCACCGCGGACGGCCCGGCCCCGGCCACCCCGCCGCCGCCCGCAGCCGCAGGCACACCCGCCCAGGGCAGCACGCCCCCGCCCAACTCGTTGCCCACACCGGGCAACACCACCGCGGACGGCCCGGCCCCGGCCACCCCGTCGCCGCCCGCAGCCGCAGGCACACCCGCCCAGGGCAGCACGGCCCCGCCCACGCCGGGCAACACCGCCGCCGACGGCCCGGCCCCCGCCACCCCGCCGGCGCCCGCAGCCGAGGCGATACCGACGCCCGCCCCGGGCAGCACACTCGGCCCGGCCCCCGCGCGGAGCCGCACAGCCGCGCCCAGCCCCCTGCCCGGGGCCGACAGCACCCCGACGCCCCATCTGGCGCCGACGCCCGCACCCGGCGGCACCCCGGCGCCGGCCACCGCACCCGGCGGAACGCCCGCACCGGGCCCGTCGCCCGCACCCGCGCCCGCGCCCGGCGGAACACCCGCACCCGGCGGCACGCCCGCGCGCGGGCGCCCGG